>JAZNBZ010000129.1:0-10730 GCA_045587285.1 Candidatus Flemingiibacterium sp.
GACGCGTGGACTTCCGCGAGCTTGTAAAGGATCTTGCGGCGGTGTTCCGTACCCGCATTGAGCTTCGTCAGATAGGTATCCGCGACGAGACTAAGCTGCTCGGCGGCATCGGTATCTGCGGCAGACCGTTCTGCTGCAAGACGTTCCTTTCGGATTTCGTTCAGGTGTCCATCAAAATGGCGAAGGAGCAAAACCTCTCACTCAACTCCGCGAAGATATCGGGAGCGTGCGGCAGACTTATGTGCTGTCTGCGCTACGAATACGACGTATATCAGGAGGAAATAAAGAAAACGCCGCGCGTCGATCAGATAGTCGCAACGCCCGACGGCGACGGCACCGTTATCGAGGTGCAGCCGCTCGCAGGACTCGTTCGCGTGCGCTTTGGCACGAAGGCGGAGATGATACCGCCGAAGGTATACCACCGCGACGACGTTAAGGTCATCGGCGGCAAGGGAGTAAAGCCGAAGGACGACGCAAACGCACAGTAATTCAGAATTTGGACGCGCTTCATTTATGAACATAATATGAATTTTTGTGCTACCCTATTGCAATTTTCATATGATAGTGATACAATATACCACGTAAGCAAAATATTTTGACACGGAGGTGTATTTGAAATGGCATATAGAATTTCTGATGAGTGCATCGCTTGCGGCGCATGTGCTGACGAATGTCCTGTAGGTTGCATCAGCGAGGCTGACGGCAAGTTCGAGATCAACGCTGACGAGTGCCTTGATTGCGGTGCTTGCGCAGGCGCTTGCCCTGTTGACGCTCCCAAGGCTGAATAATCAAAAGAACATAGAAAATGCCGCCAAGTAAGGCGGCATTTTCACTATAAAACGGAGAATTATTATGACTATCACATATACAGTAGGCGACTCGCTCTACGTTAACACCACCAACCGCTGCTCGAACTCCTGCGAGTTCTGCGTGCGCTCGCACGGCGAAGAGCTGTACGGCGACCTTTGGCTCGACCGTGAGCCGACGCGCGAGGAAATTCTCGCTGACATCGAAACGCGTACGCTTTCCGATTACGACGAGCTCGTTTTCTGCGGCTACGGCGAGCCGACCGAGCGTCTTGACGACATACTCTGGGTATGCCGCAGGGTTAAAGAGAAAAACGACGTCAAGATACGCGTAAACACCAACGGTCACTCCGACCTTATCAACAAGCGCAATACAGCGCCCGAGTTCGAGGGCTGCTTTGACACCGTTTCGATAAGCCTCAACTGCGCCGATGCGAAAAGCTATCAGGCAGTGTGTCACAGCGAATTCGGCGAAGCATCGTTCGATGCGCTCATCGACTTCGCGCGCCGCGTAAAGGCGTACGTGCCGAACGTGGTGCTCTCCGTGGTACGAGGCTCGATACCCGACGGCGATATTGACGTGTGCCAAAAGATCGCAGACGGCGTCGGCGTTACCCTTCGCGTACGCGAGATGCTGTAAAATTAAAAGTGCGTTCCGTATGGAACGCACTTTTCGTTTATCCAAGTATCTCCGCCTTTTTGTCAAGTAGCTCCGACGTATCAAAGATAGCCGCTACGTTGTCGATGCCGATGCGCGCAACCGTGTCGGCAAAGCGCTCACCTGCGATACCGTCGCGCCTGTAGAGAAGAATAGCCTTCTCAACGACGTCAAGCGCCTCGTCGTACGTGTAAAGACGCGGCAGAGCGTCACCTCTGCGGCATATCTTGCCCCATCGTCCGCCAAGGTATACGCGGTAGCGCGTTTCACTCTCGCCGAATGCGCCGAACGGACACGTATTAGCACAGCGTCCGCAGTTGTTGCATATTTCGGGGTTGATCGTGGGAACACCGTCGCCCTTGTCGATAGCCTTCATCGGGCACTTTTCGGCAACAACGCACTTTGCACAAGCGCGGCACTTGTCCGCGTCAAAGCTCGGCACGCGCTGACCGATGATGCCGATATCGTTAATATCGGGCTTCACGCAGTTATTGGGACAGCCGCCGCACGCTATCTTTAATTTGTGCGGCAGAACGACGCTTCTGTAGCCAAGATAGAAGCGGTCGTGTATCGCCTTCGCCATAGCCTGCGTGTCGTAAAGACCGAACACGCACGTCGTGCCCTTGCACGCGACGACGGGGCGCACCTTAGGTCCCGTACCGCCCGTGAAAAGTCCGACCTTCGCAATATGCGCCTTGAACGCTTCGATATTGTCAAAACGTATACCCGGCACCTCAACGGTAAGGCGCGAGGTAAAGGACACGTTTCCGTTTCCATAAAGCCTTGCCGCCTCGCACACGCATATCATTTCCTCGGCGGTAAGCACGCCGTTTTCGGTGACGACACGCGCCGAAAAGCAGTCCGTTCCGCGGTTGCGAAGAAAGCCCTCACCCTTAACCTTTTTTACGTCGTTTTCGTTTAACATAAGAGAAGCCCCCTACATAAAGTTCTTTACTAAAAACATTATACCACCGAAAAGGGATAAAATCAAGTCGAAAAATCGCTTTATCGCTTATTTTTTCAAAATATGTCTTGCAAAGTCGGATTTGCTGTGTTATAATATGATGAAGTACTTTTATTTTTCGAAAGGATAACGATTATGATTCCACAGGTTGAACAGATTGCCGCACGTGTGCGCGAGCTTCGCGACATTTTAGATATTGATGCAGATACGGTTGCAAATAAGATCGGCGTAAGCCGCGAGGTGTACGACAGCTACGAAAACGCAAAATGCGACATTCCCGTCGGCAAGCTTTACGCTATTGCGACGGTGCTTGGCGTAGACGCGACGGTGCTCTTGCTTGGCGACGAGCCGCGTATGGTTGACTACACCATCGTCCGTCAGGGCAACGGTCTTGACGTTGAGCGCTACGCGGGCTATAAGTTCACTTCCCTTGCGTTCAACTACGTTGACCGCGAAATGGAGCCGATGATAGTTACGCTCGATCCCACGGACGCTCACCACGAGCCCGTAACTCACGCAGGTCAGGAGTTCAATATGGTGCTCGAGGGCACCGTAGCCGTATCGCTTAACGGCAACGAGTATATTCTGCGTGCAGGCGACTCCATATACTTCAATCCCGCACTTCCGCACAGCCAGCGTGCTATCGGAGCCGTGGCGAAGTTCCTCACAGTAATCAACGAAAATATGAACAGATAAGCAAAGGACGTAAAGCCAATGGATTTACTTAACAGATTTCTTCCTCGCACCGACTTCGAGTCCTACGAGGATTTCAAAAAGAACTACAAATTTAATCTTCCCGAAAACTTCAATTTCGGCTACGATATCGTTGACGAATACACGAGAATAGAGCCGGGCAAGCCTGCGCTTATCTGGCTCAACGACGACGGTGAGGAAAAGCATTTCACCTTCGACGACGTAAAGGAGCAGTCCGACAAAATTGCAAATCTTTTAACGTCCCTCGGCATCAAAAAGGGCGAGCGCGTAATGCTCATCCTAAAGCAGCGTCCCGAGGTGTGGTTTACCCTCGTTGCGCTGTGCAAGATGGGTGCTACCGCCATTCCCGCAACCTTCCAGCTCACCGAGAAGGACATCATCTACCGCTGTGAGGCGGCAAGTGTAAAAATGATCATCGCGGCAGAGGACGATGAGATCATAAAGCACATCAGAAACTCCCGTGAAAAGTGTCCTACTCTCAAATACGTCGGCATAGTCGGCGACGGAATTTCCGAGCGCTACGGAAAAGAATTTCTCGATATGCGCGCGCTCACGAAGGAAGCCTCCGCTGATTGGGTGCGTCCCACGGGCGAAGCCGCTACCACCAATATGGACACGATGCTGATGTATTTCTCCTCGGGAACGTCGGGTATGCCCAAGATGATCACCCACAATTTCCTCTACCCTATCGGTCACATCACCACCGCTCACTATTGGCAGCAGGTTGAGGACGGCGGACGCCACCTCACCGTTTCCGACTCCGGCTGGGCGAAATTCGCGTGGGGTAAAATATACGGTCAGTGGATATGCGGTGCGGTAAACGTTGCATACGACACCGACAAGTTCGCACCTGCGAAGCTTCTTGCGGCTATCGACCACTTGAAGCTCACCACCTTCTGTGCGCCGCCCACCATCTACCGTTTCCTCATCAAGGAAGACATTTCCGGCTGTGACTGGTCCACCATTCACCACTGCGGAACGGCAGGTGAGCCGCTTAACCCCGAGGTTGTCAAGCGCTTCAAGGAAGCAACAGGACACACAATATACGAGGGCTTCGGTCAGACCGAAACCACCGTTCTTCTTGCAAACTTCGGCTGGGATCCCATTAAAGTTGGCTCTACGGGTAAGCCTTCACCGATTTACGACATTGACATCGTTGATGAAAACGGAAATTCCTGCGAGGACGGTATCGTCGGCTCTATCATAATCAAAAACGCCAAGGATCACCCCACAGGTCTGTTTATGGAGTATTATAACGACGAAGCCGCAAACGCGCGCGCCTTCAAGGACGGCACCTACAACACGGGCGATATGGCGTGGCGCGACTCGGACGGCTACTTCTGGTTCGAGGGCAGAAACGACGACGTTATCAAGTGCTCGGGCTACCGCATCGGTCCGTTCGAGGTCGAAAGTGCGCTTATGACGCATCCGTCCGTGCTTGAGTGCGCGGTAACGGCTGTACCCGATCCCGTTCGCGGTCAGGTCGTTAAGGCGACTATCGTACTCGCGAAGGATTGGCGCGAAAAGGCAGGCGACGATTTAAAGAAGGAGCTTCAAAATCACGTTAAGGTTACCACAGCGCCGTACAAGTATCCGCGCGTGGTAGAATTCGTGGACGAGCTTCCCAAGACGACGAGCGGTAAGATCCGCCGCGTTGAGATCCGTCAGAACGACGCTGACAAGAAATAAGAGGCACAAATGATTTTTGAAAAAAACGCCGCGCCGATGCTTATCGTGCTCGGTCAGTCCAACGCTCACGCTCACGGCACGCACTTGCCCGAGGCGGAGATAATCAGAACGCCGCTCAAAAACGTGCACGGTCTGTCGCGTGAATACAATCAGGCGTACGGTCTTTCGGACGTTACGTGGACGGGCTTTACAACGAGCGGTATGAATCTTGGCGAAACGCAGGACGATACCTGCTGCCTTGCCAACTACTTCGCCGCTATGTGGCAGAACGCGATTGACGGCGGCGCTGATCTGCCCGACCTTTACGTTATACAGATTTCAATAGGCGCGCAGGGCGTTGCGCAGTTTGAAGCACACGGCGACAATATGTGGTACGCGATGCGCGAGCCGACACTGAAGCCGGGCGTGCTCGGAGAGGTGGATATATCGCTATATCCGCTCGCGACGGAGATACTCTCGCTTGCACACATCAACCTTATGATGTCGGGCAAGAAGCCGCAGGTCATCGGACTTCATTGGAACCAATGGGAAACCGAGTGCTACACGGGCTCGAAGGCAATGAACGACGCAGAGGCGAATTATAAGAACCTCTTTTGGGGGCTTTTCACCGCGCTCGGCTCTAATGCCGTCGGCACGGGTATTCCCTTCTACCTCTACCGCGCTCTCTCGGAGAATTTCGAGCCGAGCCGCGTCGAGCGTATGAACGCAATACTCGACGGATTTGTAAACACCCTCGCAGACTGCCGTATGATAGACCTCCGCGAAACAGCCGTCTACACAGACGAGCCGAGAACTCACGGCATTTTCGCCGACGACGGCGTACATTATCTGCCAAAGGCACACTATGAATTTGCAAAAATTCAGTGGACGGATATTTTCGGCAAGGAATAATCCCTTAAAAGCAAGCATACAATAGTAAAGTGTGATTTCGCACGGAAAGGAGCGACCGCAAGCGGTCAAACGAAGTATGAGAACGGATATAAATATGACACGCGCGTGGGCAGAGATCGATCTTGCCGCCGTGCGACAGAATTACACCGCCGCGGCGTCCTATGCAAAATCTCACGGCGCGAGTCTTATCGCAGTGGTAAAGGCAAACGCATACGGGCACGGCGCCGCCACGCTAGCCAAGGAGCTTGAAGAAATATGCGGCGCGGACTTTTTCGCTGTCGCAACCCTCCCCGAGGCAACCGAGCTCTCGGAGGCGGGTATCCGCTCAAGGATACTCATTTTAAGCGAGATTCACCCCTCGCTTTACGGCGAGCTGGTACGGCACAAAAACATAATTCCAACTATTTTTCTTCCCGAAAGCGCACGCGCACTTTCGGCGGCGGCACAATCTGCAAACAAAACGCTCGATTGCTTTTTGGCGCTCGACACGGGTATGTCACGCATCGGAATCGAGTGCACGAGCGAGGCAAAAACCGAACTCGGTGTTGATATAGCCGAAGAAATATCGAAGCTGCCAAGCCTTAATATTCTCGGCATCTTCAGCCACTACGCGTCGGCGGATATGATTGACGCAAGCGCGGCAATCGAGCAGACGAAGCGCTTTGACGATTTTTGTGATAAGCTGCACGCACGCGGCGTAACGCCGAAATACAAAAGCATCTGCAACAGCGCGGCTCTCGTTTGTCCCGAGCTTACGAATAAATACGACCTCGTTCGCGAGGGCATCAGCCTTTACGGCTATCATCCGTCAAACGAGTGTGCGCGCGTGTTTTCGATAAAGCCGGCGATGGCACTTCGCGCGAGAGTCACGGATATCAAAGCCCTCGACGCGCACGTCGCTATAAGCTACGGCGGTACGTACGTTACCGACAAGCCTACGCGCGTTGCAACCGTTCCCGTGGGCTACGGCGACGGCTATCCGCGTTTGCTCTCAAATAAAGCTGGCGTTATCATCGACGAAAAATTTGCTCCGATCTTAGGGCGCGTGTGTATGGACCAAATGATGGTTGACGTGACGGATATTCCCTCGGCGAGCGTTGGCTCGGTCGCGACTCTCATCGGTGCCGACGAGCGCGTACGCGCAAGCGTGCTTGCCGATATGATAGGCACTATTCCCTACGAAATTGTCTGCGGAATAACCGCGCGAGTACCGCGAATTTACACAAACGCGTACCGTCACATTAACGACGACTAAATTTTTGCAGTTTTTTTCAAAAAACTATTGCATTTTTGAAAATAGTATGATATAATGAAGCGTATGGTATAAATCGCATGGCAAAATCCATGCAAATAAATTTTGAGAGGTGTATATCATGAAGGAAGGAATCCATCCCGAATACAAGGAAGTTACAATTAAGTGCGCTTGCGGCGAAACCGTTGTAACCCGTTCTACCAAGGGCGATATGAGAGTTGAAATTTGCTCGAAGTGCCATCCGTTCTACACTGGCAAGCAGAAGCTTGTTGACGCAGGCGGTCGTGTAGATAAGTTCAAGAAGCGTCTTGAACAGGCGAAATAAGTTTATTTTGCGAAATCGGGGGTTTGAAGCGTCTTGTTGATTGCTTCAAGCCCTTGTTTTTTTGCCAAAAGTATGGATAATCCGTAGGGGCGATTCACGAATCGCCCGTTTACAAAATTCACGGAGGTACACTTATGGAAGATTTTGAGCGAGCCGTGCTTGTCGCGGTAAAAACCGATAGAATGGCGGACGGCGAATGCGAAACGTCGCTTGCCGAGCTCGAGCGCCTTCTTGACACCGCAGGCGGCAGCGTTTTCGCGAAAATGATACAGTCGCTCGACTCTCCGAATCACCGTACCTGCATCGGAAGCGGTAAGCTTGTAGAGCTCTCCGAGCTTTGCAAGGCGAACGACATAAAGCTCGTTATATTCGACCTTGAGCTCTCGCCAATGCAGATACGCAACATCGAGGACGGCATCGACACCGACGTGCGCGTGCTTGACCGCTCGATGCTCATACTCGACATTTTCGCGCTCCACGCAACGTCCGCCGAGGGTAAGCTTCAGGTCGAGCTTGCACAGCTTAAATACACCCTTCCCCGTCTGACGGGTAAGGGTACGGAGCTTTCGCGTCTTGGCGGCGGTATCGGCACACGCGGTCCGGGTGAATCCAAGCTCGAAATGGACAGACGTCACCTTCGCCGCCGTGAGGAACAGCTAAACGCAGAGCTTGCCGACCTTGAGCGCGGCAGACTCACCAAGCGCAAGGCACGCGAGCGCTCGGGCATCACGAAGGTGTCGATAGTCGGCTACACCAACGCCGGCAAATCCACGCTTCTCAACAAGCTCACTGACGCAGGCATTCTCGCCGAGGACAAGCTTTTCGCCACCCCCGACACCACGACGCGCAAGTTCACGCTTCCCTGCGGCGTTGAGATACTCCTCACCGACACGGTCGGCTTTATCCGCAACCTGCCGCACCACCTCATCAAGGCGTTTAAATCCACGCTCGACGAGGCTATTTGGGCGGACATCATCTTAATTTTGATAGACGCGTCCGATCCCGAGGCTATGAGTCAGCTCGCCGTCACGGAAAAGCTCCTCGCAGAGCTCACCGAGCAGGCAGGCTACGACAAAGCAAAGCCCACGCTTTACGTTTATAACAAGTGCGACCGCGCTGAAACGGGCTTCGGTCATATAGCGTTGGATCCCGACAAAAACTCCGTCGCAGTATCCGCACTGACGGGCGGGGGACTTGACGAGCTTGTAAGCAAGCTCGAAATAATGGTTCAGAACGGCAAGAGCGAGGAAACGTTTATTATCCCCAACTCCGACGCAGGCGTTGTCAACCGCCTATACGCATCGGCGGAGATAATCGACGTTGACTACGGAAGCGAAAACGTAACCGTCCGCGCGACGGTTGACGCGAAAACACGCGGTCAGTACGACAAATACCGAGTAAGAAAAGACGGTGAGTCAAATGGCGAAGAAGACGAAGAATATTGACGTGCCCGTTGCTGAAGCGCCAAAGACGTACACAACGCTCGAGCGCGAGGCATCGGCTGAATTTGTCGAGAAAAAGTCGGTATTCATCGGCTATGCGTGCCCCGTTAAAACCGAGGCGGAGGCGACCGATTTCATCGCGCGCATACGCAAAAAGCACTCGGATGCAACGCACAACTGCTACGCTTATCAGCTAAACGGCGGCGGTATCGCGCGCTACTCCGATGACGGAGAGCCGCAAGGCACGGCAGGTGTGCCGATACTCGACGTTATCAAGAAAAGCGGTGCTGACGACTGCTGTGTGGTAGTAACACGCTATTTCGGCGGTATACTTCTCGGTGCAGGCGGACTCGTCCGCGCGTACGCAAACGGCGCTAAGATAGCGCTCGACGCGGCGCACATCGTAACATACGAGAGCTACACGGAGTTTCGCCTCGTATGCGACTATGCGGCGTATCAGAAGTTAAACTACGAGTTCCCGAAATACGGCATCATCGTAGACGCGAGCGATTTCGGCGGCAGCGTCACGCTTCGGCTTGCGATAAAGTCGGCGATATTTGCGGACTTTTCGGCGAAGCTCGCGGAGATGTTTGCAGGCGGCATCGAACCCGAGCCGCTCGGCGAGCGCTTTGATTTCAGATAAAAATACACGTCCATCTTCAGATAGGAGATGGGCGAGTTTTTTTATCTCAAATAGAGATATTTTCACGCATTTGTAAGAAGGCGTGCTATAATATCGCCGAGGTGATATTCTTGAAACGCATCATTGAAAATTTGATAAGTGCAAATCTGTTTGCCTATGAGCAGATTGGGAGTGACAACGATGAAACCCAAAACATTGTCAAAGCAATAAACGAAAATCGTCAATCGCTCGTTGGTTCACTCACACAACAACAGAAGGAAATATTCTATACATACGAGGATTTATTAAATGAGCGTCTGACCTTACGCGAGATCTCTATGTTTGCTGAAGGATTTAAGCTTGGGGCAAAGATTTTAATTGATGTTTTATTTGATGAGGGATAAACCTCGCGCGCTCTGCGCGCTCGGGGAAACGAAAAGGGGGAGGAGGAAGACGCTCACGCGCCACGCCCTCCTCCTCCCCCTTTTAAACCCTCTTCTCTACTCGGCTACGCCGCCTAAAAGAAGGCGGCGCGTAAAAAGTACTTCTTTGCGTGCGCGACGGTGCGCGATTCCACGGCTAAAGGCGGTGCGGCACGACCTCGCCGCACCGCAAAGCGCGTAGCGAAGCGTCCGCGCCACCCTCGAAATGTGCCAATTTCCATTTCCGTAGGAAATTGGGCCCGTTAAATATACACTCTATGGTACGAAGCTTACGGCAAGACGCTGTTCCGAGCTGGGGCGAGGGGCTCAGGCTACCCTTTTAGCATATTTTAGCCAAGAGGGAGAGGGTTTAAAAGGGAGAGGGAGGGCGTGGCGCGTGAGCGACCTCCCTCTCCCTTTTCGTCTCCCCGAGCCGCAGAGCGGCGAGGTCGTTCCCCACGCCAAAGGCGTGGATAATAAGGAAAAAAATCCCACGGCATACACCGTGGGATTTTGTTTGATTTTAGCCAAGACGAGCCTTGAGCGCGTCGAGCTCATCGTAGAGTTCCTTCGGAACACGATCGCCGATCTGCTTGTAGAACTCATCAATACCTGCAAGCTCCTCACGCCAGAGGTCTGCGTCAACGTCGAGAAGATCGCGTACGGTGTCAACCGTAATGTCAAGACCTTCAATGTCGATGTCCTCTGCCTTCGGTACGAAGCCGATGGGAGTTTCAACAGCGTCAACTGCGCCTGCGCAACGAGCGAGGATCCACATAACAACACGCATATTGTCACCGAAGCCGGGCCAGATAAAGTGGCCTTCGTCGTCGGTTCTGAACCAGTTTACGTTGCAGATCATAGGCGGATTGGAAATCTTCTTGCCCATTGCGGGCCAATGGGCGAAGTAGTCGCCCATATCGTAGCCGGTGAAGGGACGCAATG
>JAZNBZ010000130.1:0-2520 GCA_045587285.1 Candidatus Flemingiibacterium sp.
CGACAAGCGGCTTCTTGACGATACTATAAATCAGCTCAGTCTTGGCGGAGCGAGAATACTTGGTCTCGTAATGACCTGCGTTGAGCACGCAAGCAAGTACGGTAAGTACAAATACAAGAAGTATTCCGGCAAAAAGTACGGCTACTACGGTTACGGTAAACGGTATGGATATTATCATAGGGGATATTATTCGAGGCCGTATCATCACGGCGGCTATGGCTACGGCTACGGCTCACCCTATGAATCGTACAATCCGGATATGAATAATAATTACAGACAGTTTAACAGCAAGGATGAATGATCGGCGTGAGTGAACTTCAGACAAAACGCGGCGGGCGTATTGATTTTCATACGCATATTTTGCCCGACGTAGACGACGGCAGCCGTTCTGTGGAGCAGAGCCTGCAAATGATAAGAGCGCTGGCAGATCAAGGCGTTGACTCTGTCGTTCTTACACCGCACTTTTATCCGCAGCGAGATAACCCCGAGCGCTTTGTGGCACGCAGAGAAAAGGCTTACGGCGCGCTGTGCGAGGCTGTTTTAAGCTCGTCGGATATTTCCCACGTGAAGCTTATTCCGGGTGCGGAAATAGAGTACTTTGACGGGCTTGCAAGTATGGCGGAATATCCCGAGCTGAAGCTTGGAGAAAGTGCCTGTCTGCTTATTGAAATGACGCCTGACGTTTGGTCGTCACATATGGTTGACGATCTGTTGGAGCTCAATAGCAGGCACGGATGCCGCGTTGTTATTGCACACGTTGAGAGATACCTTTTTGAGCAAAGACGGCACGTTTTATACGAGCTGCTTGACAACGGCATCGTAATGCAGTCAAACGCAGAATTCTTTATTAACCGCCGCTCTGCAAACAGGGCAATAAAGCTCTTAAATAAAGGGTTTATACACCTGCTTGGCTCTGACAGCCACAATTTGACCGATCGAGCTCCCAATATAGGCGAGGCTTGCGACGTTATTAAAAAGCGTTTGGGCGATGACGTGCTTGATATTATGATGAATAGAGCGTACGGTCTTTTAACGCTTGAGTGATAGTAGGAGAAGTATGAGAGGTAATACGGAGAACAGCTCGAAAATTAAATATATTGTTTTGCTGTGCGTATGCCTCGTGTGCGTCGGAGCGTGTATATGTCTGGCGCTTATATATCATACGATGCTTACGCGCGACGACGACGATGCTCTCGAGCAGCTTCGCGACTCGATAAAGCAGTTTGAAACGGCAGATACGGCCGTTTCCACGTCACCGCAGGACACAGCCGACGGCGCTGACACGGCTCCCGTTATTGATCCTATAGAGGACACGTCGAATGATACTGCGGAGGAAATTCTCGATTTTGACGCGCTTTGGCAGGTAAATCCCGACATACACGCGTGGATCGAGATCAAGGACACAAAAATAGATTATCCGGTGCTCCAAAGTCCGGATAACGACAAAAAATATTTGAATACGGCGTATAACGGCTCGTGGTACATCGGCGGCTCGATCTTCACGGAGTCTGCGTACAACAGCCGCGATTTCAACGATCCCGTTACGGTAATATACGGACACACGATGCGTTCGGGTACAATGTTCGGACAGCTTCAGAAAAGCTATTCCGATCCGCAGCTCTTTAATGAGCACAGCGACGTTATTATCTATCTTCCCGATGAGGTACGTCACTATACGGTATTCGCCGCAGTGCCGTACAGTAAAGCGCATTTGCTTGATACGTACGACTTTTCAAGCAGATATTGGTATAACAGATTTTTCAGTGAGGTTGGGCGCATAAGAGAAATCGGCGCTAACTTCAATAAAGATGCGTTCCCGAGTGAGGGCGACAGAGTTATAATACTGTCGGTTTGCCTTAACGAGGACACTGCCAGAAGATATCTCGTTATGGCAGTATTTGAAGATGATTTGACAGATAATGTTGGTACAAATTCCAACTAAAAAATATATATTATTACGCAAGGAGAAATAGGAATGAAAGCATTACGAATCGGAGCAATGGTTGTAGCTATTGTATGTCTTTTCAGCGTAGCAGCAATTGCCGTTGAATTCACCCCCAGTGTTGAGCGCAAGGACGGTCCCGAGCTCGTTGAGGGCGACGACGAGCTGATAATCACGCCTATAGCCGACCTCTACGACGAAAGCATCGACCTCCACGAGGATATCAAAGAGAGCCTTACCGAAGCTAAAGAGGTTCTTTCTGACAGCGAGTGGCAGGATATCGTTAAGGATTTCGAAACGTTCTGGGATGAGTACACCTCGGGTGCACCCCTTGAGCACGCCGTAATCAGCGATATTTTTGACGTACGCTATTTAAGCGAGCTTGGCAGCGATGCAGAAAAGGGACAGACCGTAACCTTCAAGGTCAAGGTTCAGGGACTTGATGCGGACGATCTTTTCCTCATAATAACCGAATCTTATTCCGATCACCATATGGAGATCATTGAGTATCACGTTGACGACGACGGTGTGATCACCATTACCGCAACCTCGATGGCTGCGTTTGCTATCGTAAGAGA
>JAZNBZ010000131.1:0-34722 GCA_045587285.1 Candidatus Flemingiibacterium sp.
AAATTGATCTCCGTAGCTATATACATTTTTGGTAGTGCCGCTTCCCCAAGGACAGTTCAAATAAACTGTACCATTGGTATACACAGCATTAATCGTTACATAATCTCCAACACCGTCAGTATCTCCGTAAATATACTGCCCATCGGTTGCCGGTGCATTTAACAAATCCTCGTATGAGAAGTATGCGTTTGCTCCCCAATGTTCAGCAGAAAGCGTGTACATTTTGATTGGAGTCGGATAGCGATCATCTTTTGTTAAAGTGTTTGTAGGCTGATCTCCCTCTATTAAGTCAAGATATGCCATAGAAGCCAAACCATTTACTCCGTCATATGTAACATGTGCCCAGCTTCCATTTGCTTTGGAAACGTAAACGGTAGCTCCTTGAGGAATAAATCCGACGATAGTACCGCTTGTACTGTGAGTGGAACGAATTCTCAATCCACCGTTAGCGGTGCATTTATAGTTGCCTGAGTAACTCGAAGAGCAATTACAAGAATCGTTGCAATCGGAACAGCTTGCGAGATATGACGAGGATGCGGTATATCCTCCAAACTTTCTGCATGTACTGCATATCACATATACTTTATGTGGATGCAACGCCTCATACTGTGTTATTGTGTATTCACATGTGTGGGACGGTGTGGATGGCAGAGTGCTTTCGATATCTTCATGCCACTGAACTGAATTTTTGGTTATTTCAGAAGCGATTTTCTGTTTGCTCCAACCGCCTGATACAGAGTCATCACCATAAATGGTTTCCAACTGCGATATGTAATTCGATCGGTCTACGATTACAATACCCACCATCGATCCATTGCTTATCCCAAACGAAGTCGGGGTTGATGAGAATTTGCTGTTATATGCGTTGGACATTCCCGTTGTTTGCAGAATAAACTCGTTATATTCTGCATCTCCGGCTGTTCTTCCTACATTAAAACATCCTGTCGATGAATATGTAGAATCAGTCAAATATGCACTTGAATATCCTTTTGAATGAATGTTGATGCCATTACCTTTATCAATATAACTAACACCGTTGGTTGTGCAGCGGACAGCACTATTGGTTAAGGTGTTTATATTCATGGCCGCGTATTTGCTTTGATGATTGACAGCTGATATATTGTAAATACCGTCAATAGTAATTGGCACGGGAGTACCACTATTTAAGGACGCTTTACGAACATTGTCAGCCATAGTTGATGCATTGGCCGATGCAAAAGCAACGAAGGGGCGGCCTTGTGCATTAGCTCGAATCGCAATACAAACCGCACTGGTATTATATCTCTTGCCGTCCTTGAGGTACCCGCTGAATGTTGGCGTTGATCCATCCAAGTTCACACTGCATCCATCAAAGAAGAAGATTACATTACCGTCAACAGTATCGTATTTTTGCAAAAGATTTTTAGCTACAAGATAATCTCCATCACTTGATTCGATATGATATTTAATCGCCTTTAAGATGTAATCTTGATAGGTGCTTGATATCTTGTTGCGTGCAAGCTGATTAAAGCTGCTGTCCAAATCGGAATAATCCAACAAGCTTGGATAAGGATAATTGCTGTTCGTTTCTTTATCCTGTGAAGGTGTATTATTTGATACATTTGACTCTTTGGCAGTAATCTTTTCGTTATAATCCCACCCAAACACATCGTAATACCCACTGTTCGGCATCATTTTATATCCGTCTGCTTCTGAAGTTTCGAAGGATAAGTGAAGATGTGTTGCTGCATTACCTTTACCTACATAGCCGATGAGATCTCCCGCTTCAACATGGACAGATTCGGTTTGGAGCGCCCCTTGACGTAGCCCTGCTTTATATTCCGATACGCACTCTGGTTTATAACCGCAGTAAATGTCATATACTAGCGAGGACATATGTGTGTAGAACGCACATACATATGTCATACCGTTGTATGTAATCGGTTCGTCAAGAATAATCTTTACGGTACAGCAATCGTCGCCGGATTGATACACTCTTGTGTGATTTCTCGGGCAAGAATACATAATTGTTCCCGATGCAACTGCATATACCGGGTCACCGTAATTATATGGATACAGGTCTATGCCGTAATGTCCTGCACTCTCGCTGTATCCCGTTCCCTGGACAGAGCCGGAAATAGGATTTAGCAATTCATAACTTGCTGCAGTCACCGAAACTGTTATTCCACACATCATTGTACATAGCATTGCCAACACCATAATCGCAGACAATACTCTTTTACCTGCTTTACAATGTGCTTTCTTTTGCACTGTTAAATCTCTTTCATCTATTTTTGATACAAGCTCCCAATTGCTAATGAATTTATTTTTCATTGATGCAACACTTGAATATTTCAAATAAAGAAGGATCTCAAATGCTATAATCAAAATTTGAACAACTAAAACTGCGTAAGCCAAAATCAAAGAGCCATGCACTATAAAAGTCCAATCTCTAAGCCCCCAAAATAATACTGAACTTACGATACTAAGAATCGCAAAGTCAAACTTTGATCCCACGTATAAGAGCCATTCTATGAAGGTTCTCCTATGTGTTTCATAATACTTACAACTCATTGTTTCCCATTCGAATTCAATGTTCGGTTCTAACACTACTTTCATATATCCAGCTAAAAAAGAAATTGCTCTCCTGCAATCAGATATTCTTAGTGCCATCAGTAATGTTACAAACAATGATGAGTAAATAATCCACGCATTGTTTACGGTTAGTGCAGCTGCCCATATTGCAACAGTAGTCATATATGTAAACTGCGTAATACTGTCCTGACGTTTTTGGTTAAACATCATTTCTTCCCGTATCATCATATATTCGTCCTTGCTCATACACTCATCCTTTCTATGACATAATCCCTATTATGTTGTATAAGCATTTGGATGGAACTATAAACCACCCAATTATACCCATTTAGTATATCACAAATAAGGGTATAAGTCAATGATTTACATAAAACTATACATACTTTTTACAAATCAAGGCATAACAAAACAGACCAATGTAATTTCTGTTTTTTGCATTGGTCTTTTTGTGCTGTAATAATTACTATGAGTTTTATTCTTTAGAGCGATATCAATTTACATGAGTTTTTTCTACAACATAATAGGGATTATGTTATTTCAGCATCGGAGCAACCCTAATTTCTCGATATGCTTCTTGTGCACCTCTCCCGTCTCCATTGTATAGATTCTTGTGGTATTCACGCTTGAATGTCCAAGTATATCGGCGAGACGAACAATATCTTTTTGGAGCGAGTAGTAAGTGCGAGCCAAAAGATGGCGAAGATTATGCGGAAAGACCTTATCCTTTGAAACTCCTGCGCTTTCGCAGAGTTTTTTCATATCAGACCAAATATTTGATCTGTCAAGCGGTTTACCTGTTCGGGACACGAACACGGGACCGCTTTTTATATTTTGCTCTTTTGCATATCTCGCGAGCATCTTACGAAGAACTTTCGGTAAAAACACTTGTCGGAGTTTGCCCTTGCAGCTGATATTAGCAACTCCTGTGTTTACAGCGTTTATATCAATAAAGCGCAGTTCCGACACGCGAATTCCGGTTGAGCAGATCGTCTGCATGAGCAGAAACAACCGCTCGTTCTTCTTTGATTTTGCTACGTCAAGTAATCGAGTATACTCTGCCTTGGTTAGTTCGGTTTCTTTTGAAGCAAAAATCTGCTTTTGATTTTTTAGAGATTTCACTTTGCAGTCATACCACTCGCCAAAAGAGAAGAAACTGTTCAGGGACGATATAACCGAGTTAACGCTTGCCGGCTTGTAATGCTCTACCAAATATGCTTTGTATGCAAGAACGGTCGCTTTATCAACAGTTTTTCCGTGAAGCCACCCCAGAAAAGCGGAAATATCTCGGATATATTTCTCAATAGTAGCACTGCTTTTCTCTTCATTAATAAGGTGATTTTTAAAGTTTTGTATAAGTTTATCAGTGATTTTTTTCATAACTTGACAACTCCTCTGTTTCATTATGCTGTGTATATATTTTACCACATCGTAACAATGTCATACTTTTGCAGGGATGAGTCGTCAATGATTTACATAAGTCCTGTTGTTTTAAATAAGCCCAACCAGAGCCTGCGAAAAAGGCAAGTTCAGGTTGGGCTTATTTCCGCTTGTTCTGAGAGAGGATTACGCTCGCGCAAAATCCCCTCTCAGAACCTCTCTGAATTTGATAAGATCTGACAGCCATACAGTTTCGCCTATCAGAGCCAATGCGGGTTTTACATGGCATTTTACATCGTGTTTCCAAACTTACATATCTTTTCTCCATGGTAATTTCAGAAGTATCATGGAGTCTAGAAAAAGATATCAAGATTTGCTTTGAATCGTTCGTCAAATTCACAGATTTTTATAGCGGTTTTGGCGTTTTCGCCCCACTTTGCGGCAATACCGAAAGCCATATGCTCGAAATCATCATCTCTAAAGAATATGCCTTTGAGATTGTTGATGATAACGTTGATAGCGCGGTTCGAAGTATCCCACACCTGATGATTAGCACTCCCTCTCGGTGTTGTGATCTCAATCATGACAAACGCCTTTTCGAAATTTGGGAGACCGTCTTTACTTACCTCTGCAATAGCACCGTGTATCATCTCTATCCAGTGTTCCTCCACCGAAGCCGTAAATTCTTTGATCGCCGGCAACGGCTCGCTGATCGTCAATACTACTGCCTTTTTGTCGGCATCATATCCGGATGTTTTTGCCGATATATTTTCCTTTGGATTATCGGTGTCAACATACTGCCTGATATCATATATCACCGAAATCAATTGACTACGCAAACGCAGTGTGTATTCGTATGCTTTCTCCAATTCTTCGATTTTCGGAATACGATCACCTACAATCTTCTTCTCAATATTTTTAAGAGTCTTTATCAGATTCAAGTTCATAAAGCAACACCCTTTCTGAATGCAGTACATCCGGGTACATTTTAATGATGGACAAATCCTTTTTGTACATCACTATTGCATATGTGAGTTCTGAAACAGCATAACTTTCCTTATCCATTTCAATATGCAGTTTTACAGCCGAGAAAAAATATACCAGTTTCAATAGGTCAAATGCTGGATTTACATAGTAGCGGCTTGGCCAAATTTCAAAATCTCCTGATTTCGGATCGTTTATTTTTGCTCCTTTTTCCATAATACCTTGAATCACCGAATCTTCAGTATATATGCGATTTAATGATGTTTTCAGTGTTGACGGCGTTGTAAGATACACATGTTCGTACTGTGTTCGCAGCTTTATCGGAGATCTTGAAAAGCGGACCGGTCTTTCACGCTCGGTATAGTTCTCATTCATCAGGCTTTTTCTGTGCCACATAGTCTGACGGATTATGTTTATTGCGACAGTTTCTCTTTTGTCGTCATCACAAACAAGTAACATTCCGTCTGCCTTTGTTTCATATGAACCGTATTTTGTGTAAAAGAGTGAACTTTCCGCGCGAACTTGCCATTCAATACTACCGTCACCAATATCATAAACCGCATACTTTTTACCGTATGCCAACAGCATTCCAACAAAACGTGTAGTAGAAAGTATTCCGGGAGCAATGTCTCGCCAACGAGCAGATGGAATGAAATGAGGATTTTGATTGTTTGGAAGTGTATCTGTGACAGCAACCCCATTTCGCTCAAAAAGAGCTGCCATATTTGACACTTGAATAATACGCTGTTTTTCACCACCCGAGGATATAATCGGCTTTTCATTTGGAAATAAAGCTCTGCCTCTTTTCAGCACGGTTACAATGCCGTCTTTATTCTTTGATATGTATCTGTTTTTAGTAAGCGGACGGAATACATAGGAAAGTGCAATTCTATCGTTGGTATTTTGGGTATCAAGCATGTCAAGACAGCTTTCATAATCAACATAATGAAAACGAATAAGATGCCGTATAAGATACAATTGGTTGTCGTGAAGCTTCATAATAACCTCCATATGAAAAAATCAGGTGATATGAAAAGCAAAAAGTGCAGTCATATCACCTGACAATTATTTTTTGCCTTCAAGGAAGCTAACCACCTCCAATACAAGCAAGAGTCTTTCTCACTTAAATATTCGGAAGTTCACCGTTCAGATAGGCAATCATTCTTTCGGTGTAGATTCTTGCGTACTTCTGTCTGGTTCCGATATTGGCACCGATTGATGCAAAGGGTTCGCGGTTATCCGCAATAAGCATCGATAACTGTCGGGGTGATACTCCGAGAAATTGCGATGCAACTTTGAGAGGAATATGATTAGGGTATTTTTCTCGAAGCATGTCCGCTGTTCTCTTGTCCATATATGTTTTCTCCTTTCTCTGCGTACCACTTCTCAAATGCTGATTCGTTTTCGGGATTCTCGTAAAAACGTATGACTGCATCAAGAAATGTGGCACACAGTAATTTCTTTTCCATATTCGGAATCGTTTTCGGAATAATCCGAACTGAGAGGATAGGTTTAATCACCTCCATTTCGCTCTATTTGTCACCATTCGGTTGACTTCGGTTATATTTTACACCATAGCGCTCCGTTTGTCAATCGTTTGGAGATAAATTTGTGTATATACATAATGGATATTGACAATGTTGATTTTATGTGCTATAATATGTGTGTAGATAACAAAAAAGGAGCTAACTTATATGAAAGACAATAAAAAAGAACAGGCTTTTACAGAAAGCCTGCCCGAAGTAGATATACATTTTACTTCTTTTGGTGAGAGATTGAGAGAGATACGCAAGGAAATGGGACTTACGCAGGATGAGTTTGCCAAACTGCTTGGCTCATCGAAACAAATACTAAGCCGCTATGAACTTGAACAGCGCTCTCCCAAAATAGATCAGGTACGCAAGTATGCGGAAAAATTAAAGGTATCTGTGGACTATCTTTTAGGCGATAATGAAGCAGAAGCGGTCTATGATGAGTTGTGCGGGAAGCTGCAAGGTAAGCCTTTTTATAAAATATTTATTGATGTGACAGAAGAAATAGGATTAAATATTCCCGATATTGTAAGAATTACAGGACTTACCGACAGACAGGTACGCTCCATTATTGTACGCCGCATGAAAGATGCGCCTCTGCCTATTGCGCTGAAATTATCCGAAACACTCAATGTTCCGCTTGAGGTGTGGACAGGCGGGAAAGTGTACGTACCAAGCGAAATATCTGCCGATGCATATGAGATTGCAAGAGCGTATGACAAGGCAAGTCTTAAAGACAGAAACACTGCAAGACTTGCGCTGAATTTGGAAACAGTTAAGGAGTGATACTATAGATGAACGCTGTTGTTTATGCCCGTTTTTCGAGCCATAGACAAGGTGAGCAGTCAATAGAAGGTCAGGTTGCCGAGGCCGAACGCTTTGCGGCGGAACACGGACTGACAATTATACATGTGTATGCAGACAGAGCACAGACGGGACGAAATGATAATAGAGAGCAATTTCAGTTAATGCTTGCAGATGCGGCAAAAAATAAGTTTGATGTGCTTATCGTATGGAAAACAGACCGCATAGGACGAAACAAGGAAGAAATAGCACTTAACAAGTATCATCTCAAGAAAAACGGGATCAAAATTTACTATGTTGCCGAGATGATCCCCGATACACCCGAGGGGATTATCCTTGAGTCTGTTATTGAAGGTATGGCGGCATATTATTCAGAGCAGTTATCACAAAATGTCCGTCGCGGAATGAGAGCAAGTGCAACGAAGGCACAGTGTACTGGCGGCAACATTCCACTTGGATATGCAGTAGACAACGATAAAAAATATGTTATAGACGAAAAAACTGCTCCAACGGTACGACTGATTTATGATATGTATGCCCGAGGACAGACTGTTTCACAGATCATAATGATTTTGAATGAGAAAGGTCACAGAACATCAAGAGGTGCACAATTTACCTACAACAGTTTGAGGACTATACTCAAAAACGAAAAGTATATCGGTGTTTATACGTACAATAACGAGGTGCGCATTGAGAATGCAGTGCCACCGATAGTAAGCGAAGATACATTTTACAAAGTGCAGGAAATGCTGAAATACAATCAGAAAGCGGCGGCACACAAAAACTCAAAGGTAGAATATCTACTGACCGAAAAACTTTTCTGCGGCAAATGCGGTGCTATGATGGTAGGCGTCTGCGGTACAAGCAGGACAGGAAACCGCCATCACTATTATTACTGCCACAATCAACGAAAAAAGCAGTGTAACAAAAAGCCGGTACGGCAGGTGTGGATAGAAAATCTTGTGCTTGAATATGTGATTAGTCTTGTGCAGGATGAAGAACTATTAGAGTTTATTGCGGAAAACACATATCAGTATTATGTAGCACAAAACACCGATACCTCGTATACAGATTCTCTGCAAAAGAGTTTGGCAGAAGTCGAAAAAGCAATTTCGAATTTGGTAAGAGCCGTCGAACAAGGGATTTTCAACGATGCGACAAAACAGCGAATGGACGAGCTTGATGAACAGAAAGCAGAAATTAAGGCGGCACTTTCTTCTGCAAAGTTGAAGGAAAACTTAGGACTGAAGAAAGAACACATCGTTTATTTTCTGCATCAGTTTTCCAATATGGATTACACTGATTTGGAATGCCAGAAACGTTTGATAAAGACTTTCATAAACTCCGTATTTGTGTATGACGATAAGGTCGTATTAACGTTTAACTATTCTGGCGACAACCGAACAATTACACTTATGGAGATTGACGCCGGATTACAGCAGGGCGTTCGACTGCAAAGTACCGTGGCTCACCAAAACAAAAACCATCCCTTGTGGATGGTTTTTTGTTTTGCTTATCTGTTTCGCCGAAGCGAACCCTTCGAATTGCCGCTATTCCCCCATCATCTCGCGGCGCTTCTTGCGCCTTACGCGGTTGATGTGCCGCTCGAAGTCGCCGCTATTTATAAGCCTTGCCAAAACGAACTGCACGTACGTCGGTACCGTGCAGGAGTAAAATCCAAGCTTCTTTTCAAACTCCGCCGCAACGCCCTTCGGCAAAACCATATACGCGACACGAAGCGACGGTGAAACGGTTTTGGAAAACGTGTTCATATAAATTACGTTATCCCTCTCCGTGTGCGTGAACAGCGTTTCCTCGGGCTTTTTGGACACCGAAAACTCCGACTCAAAATCGTCCTCGATGATATATCTGCCCGCTACACTCGCCCAGCGCAGATACTCGTGCCGCTTCGACGCGCTTGCCGACACACCGCTCGGAAAGCTTCTGTATGGCGATATGTGCAAAACGTCGGCGCGCGTACTCTGAAGCGCCGAGCTCTCTATGCCGTCGTGACCGAGCAAAAGCATTTCAAGCGGTACGTCGGCGGCGCGGTAGACTGCCTCGATCTTCTTATACGACGGCGACTCTATCGCGTACACGCGCTCGCGACCGAAAAATTCGACGATAAGGCTGTAGAGATACTCCGAGCCCGAGCCTACGATTATCTGCTCGCGCTCTGCAAGGACGCCGCGGCTTCGCGCGAGATACTGACGTACAGCCTCGCGAAGCTCGTGCGTACCAAAACTCGGCGATCTATCGAGTATGCCCTCACCGTAATCGTTCATAACGGCGCGCATAGCCTTTGAGAGCACGGAAAATGGAAACTGCTCCGACCGTCCGCTTTCGCTTTTTGGAGTGCGGCGAGTATGCTCCACCGCCGATGGGCTTGCAAATCCGTCATCCGTCCGAAAGATTACGAAATATCCGCTTCGCTCGCGCGGCTCAATATACCCCTCGTCACAGAGCAGGGCGTACGCGTGCTCCGCCGTAACCACGCTAACGCCCGTTTCCTCGCACAGCATACGCTTCGAGGGCAGCTTCGTGCCGTACGGGTACACACCGCCGACGATATCGTCGCGTATCTGTAGGTATAGCTGTAAATACGCCGCGGTGCTTGATGCTTTGTCTATAGTATATTTCATCTGGTTATATACAATTCTCCCGTTTTGATTATTTTCATATATCCAAATATATTATATAATACTTTTTAGAAAAAATCAATAGAGGGATATAAATATGCCACACAATCATCAAAAAAAGATAGCGGTCATAAACGATTTCTGCGGCTTCGGGCGTTGCTCGCTCGCCGTGTCGATACCGATAATCTCCGCTATGAAAATACAGTGCTGTCCCCTGCCGACCTCGATATTCTCAAATCACACGGGATTTGACAGCTTCTATTTCACGGACTTCACCGAGCATATGAATGCGTACGCCGCCGAGTGGGAAAAGCTCGATCTTAAATTCAGCGGTATACTTACGGGCTTTCTCGGCTCGCCCGAGCAGATCGAAATAGTGACTCGCTTTTTGGAGCATTTCAAAAAAGACGGCACCGTTACGGTAATAGATCCCGTGATGGGTGACAACGGCAGTCTTTACCCTACGTATTCGCCGCTACTTGCAAAGAAAATGCGTCAGCTTGCCGCAAAAGCTGACATATTAACGCCAAATCTCACCGAGGCCTGCATACTCACCGACACGCCGTACCGCGCGGATATAGACGGGCGCGAGCTTGTGTGTCTTTGCGAAAAGCTCGGCGCTATGGGACCTGACAAGATCGTAATATCCGGTCTTGAGCGCGGCGAGGACCTTGAAAACTTCATTTGGTCTAAAGGCGTCGAACCGACGGTCATCCGCGAGCACAAGGTCGGGCCCTGCCGTTCGGGCACGGGCGACGTTTTTTCGTCGATGATAGCCGCCAACGCCGTAAATGGCGTCGATTTCACAGAGTCCGTACGCCTCGCATCCGCTTTTATAGCAAAGGTGCTTCGCCGTACGCTCGAGCTTGACCTTCCGGGCACGGACGGAATTTGCTTTGAGGAATATTTATCTGAAATAAACGGTTGACTGCTATGAAAAACAAAGTTAAGCTTATCTGCCTCACGGGAATATTCACCGCACTGATCTTCATATTCACCGCGTACGTTCATATCCCGAGCCACACGGGCTACACGCATGTCGGCGACGCCTTCATATACCTCGCCGCGTGTCTTTTGCCGTATCCTTACGCTATGATCGCAGGCTCGGCGGGCGCACTTTTCGCCGACCTTTTCACGGGATACGCAATATGGGCACCCGCATCCGTAATAATCAAGGCGTTGTCCGTGCTTTTCTTCTCACGCCGTCGGAGCGTACTCGCTTCACGCAACCTCGTCGCTTTGTTCCCCGCCGCCCTTATATGCATCGGCGGTTACTATTTTTACGAGGCGATAATTACCGGCAACCTCATAGCACCGCTTGCAGGTATTCCCGGCTACGTAATTCAATCGACGTTAAGCGCCGCTGTCTTTTTAGTCCTCGGTGCGATTTTTGACAAAGCCAAGCTTCGCGAGCGCATTCTAAAATAAAAAACGAGCCTTACGGTTTTAACGTAAGGCTCGCGTTTTTTGTACTAAATTATTCTGCCGCTTCGGTATCAGCAGTGTCCTCGGTATCGAGGCTTTCTACCACGTTGCCGTTTTCAGCGATGAACGCGGGAATGATCTCCTGGAAGAGCATATACTGCTTGATATAGGGCTTGCCCATTTCCGCAACGTACTCGGTGTAGCCCGCCTCGGCGATCTGCTCGTCGGTTACGGTGAGATTTTCCGCCTCGGCGATAGCCTGAGCCGCAAGATAAAGACCTGCGTCAGAGGTGTAGGTTTCCATATTAGCCTCGACGTACGCGTCCTTGCTCTCGTAGCCGTAGTAGGTAGCGAGATAGTCCTCAACGCTCATTCCGTACATAGAAGCGTAGTACTCAAGGTTGGAGATATCGAGGTCGATAATGTAGTTAAGTGCAGCCTCGGGAACCTCGGAAACCTCCGCCTTATCAAGCAGATCGGTAAAGAAGTAGAAACGAGCACTGGAAACGAGCCATTCCTTAATATCGGCAATAAGCTCATCAGTTGTAGCAAAGCCGTAATCCGCGGCGATCTCGTCGGTAAGCTCTGCCTTTATAACGTCACCGTGAATGTGATTGATAGTGATGCTGAAGGTTGCGTCCTTGCCGTTAAGCTCCTCGTTGCCGTAATCCTCGGGGAAGGTTACCTCAATGTCAAACTTTTCGCCCGATGCGTGACCGATAAGCTGCTCGAGGAAATCGTCGATGTAGTTGGTTACGCCGATAGTAACGTCAGTACCGAGGCCGCCCGTGTTGCCGCCGTCGAACTCAACTCCGTCAATGTAGCCGACGTAGTCGATGTTTACGGTATCGCCGTCCTTAATAAGAACGGCAGGATCGGTAACCTCAACGTAGCTGTCGTACTGTGCAAGAACCTCATCAAGCTGTGCCTGAACGTCTTCCTCGGAAGCCTCGACCATATTCCTCGTAACGTCAATGCCCTCGTACTCGGGAAGGGTTACGTAGTCGAGTGCGCGCACTCCCTCAAAGTAGCCGTTCTCGTCAAGGCCCTTGCTGTACGAGGGAACCTCTGTGTCGTCTGCGGCAGCGTTATCTTTACAGGATACGAGAGTTGCGCCGAGCATAGCTCCTGCCAAAAGGAGTGCTAAAATTTTGCTTTTCTTGTTCATTGGTATTCTCCATTTCTTGCTTTCGCAATTTATTTTTTATATTTCCCACCTGCATATCAGATTGCAGGATAGTAGGGCTTCGTTAAATGTGCGGCGACGCCTTGCTTTTCAAGAGCGGCTACCGCCGAAAGTGCCGTTTTTTCATCGGCAAACACGCCAAGCACAGACGGTCCGCTGCCGCTCATCATAGCCTTGAGCGCCCCGGCACCTGACAGTGTATCTCGAATAAGTCGGGCGACTTCACGCTCGGGCAGAACGACGGATTCAAAAATATTCGTCATTTGCGATGCTACGGCGGCAACGTCACCGCTATCGAGCGCATCAACGAGCTTATCCGAGGACACCTCACGCGTGTCGTAGTCGTAGATCTCGTCAAGTCGGCGGTACGCCCACGGAGTTGACACGCCCTCGCCCGCGCACGCTATAACGATAAAGCAATCGGGCATTTTAGCGCACGGCGAGCATATCTCGCCTATTCCGCGCGTCACGGCTATTCCCTGCCGCACGCAGAACGGCACGTCCGCGCCGATGTGCGCGCCAAGGTCGCACAGCTCGTCAACGGACAGTCCCGTGCCGTAAAGCTCATTCAGCGCAAGCAACGCAGTCGCCGCGTCGGAGCTTCCGCCGCCAAGTCCTGCCGCCATCGGTATACGCTTCTCGAGGCGCACGGTGATATCGGTTTCATTTGCTTTCATATGCTCGAAAAACAGCTTTGCCGCGCGGTACACGAGATTTTTCTCGTCAAGCGGCACCCGCTTGTCATCGCACTCGAGAATTATTCCGCGCGAGTCACGCTCGCGCCTTGTAAACGTGAGCGTATCAAAAAGGTCAACCGTCTGCATAACGCTGTCGATGTTATGATAGCCGTCGGGACGGCGCGAGGTCACCTCGAGGTAGAGGTTTATTTTTGCGGGCGCGTTTAGCTTAATCGTTTTCATATTCCGTCAGCCCCCGATGAGTTTGATTATGGGATTTTTCTTTATCTTCACTGCCTTAAACGGACAAAGCTCCTGACAGCAGTAGCACTTGATGCAGTCGCCGTCGATAATGAACGCCTGCTTTTTTCCGTTTGAGGCTTTGCGCATCTCAATGGTATGCCTCGGACAGCTTCGCTCGCACTCGCCACAGCCCACGCACACCTTCTCGTTTATCACGGGACGCGGCTGAAGCCAAGCGTTGAGCCGTCCGCCGAACATCGTCGGAAGCTTTGCAAGAAGTGAGCTGCCGCGCTTTCCGCCGCCCGTGTTAGGCTTTTTAAAATCGCTTACCGCGAAACTTTCTATCGGCTCGTCGGACACGAGCGTTACGTCCTCGACACGCTGTGCGCCAAGTCCGCGGCGCGCGCCCTCGTCGAGCATTATTATTCCGTCAACGCCGATTATCTTAGCGCCCACGTTGTCTACCGTGAATGGATTTATGCCCGATATAAGGCACTCCATTTTTCGCGGATTACCGCCCGTAGGGCCGTTGCCCTCCATAGCGAGTATGCCGTCGAGCACGTTGAAGGTCGGCTTATTATTAAGATGCATTTCGCAAAGGTCAACGAGCATCGAGCCGAAATCGTTGTAATCGGGAAAGCGTGCGTGCATCTCGAATTTCGTAACGCCGGGAACCGTGCCGAAATAGTTTTTGACAGCGCCGCTGTAGCCCGTCAGCGCGTGGCTTTTCAGCTTCGCAAGATTTACGATCACGTCCGCGTCGAGTATCGGCGTGATTATCGAAAACATCCTCGAGGTCTTCCCTTTCGGTGCCTCGATATCTCGTGCGCTAACGTCAAAATTCAGTCGCACGCCGTATTTTTCCGCTATCGCTGTAATTCCACATCCCTTATACGTCGCCGAAAGCGTCTGCGGCGTATACAGCCCGCCGGGGCTCTCCGCTATTACGATATCCTTCGCGCCGTCCTTGAGTATGCGGATCACCGCCTCGAGCACAGCCGGATGCGTAGTCGCCGCCGCCTCGGGGCTTTTTTTCATAACGAGGTTGGGCTTTATCGCAACTATCTTATTCTCAAACATACGGGCTATACCAAGCCGTGAAATTTGCGAGCGAAGCACGCTCTCTATAAGCGCAACGTCGTACGAGCCCACACGGTCAAGCGCGACGGGCGTGCTTTTATCTATATTAAATTCCATTCCCGCCGCTCCTTTGACCTTTATCCTTTTGTAACAGCCTCAAAATCCCGTACGAACTCGGGATAGGATTTGTTTATACAGCTCATATCGTCAACACAAACGTCACCCGTACAGCCTGCCGATGCCGCTGCCGCCGCCATTGCGATACGGTGATCGTTGCACGCGCACACGCTGCCGCCCGTAAGCGTTTGCTTACCGACGATTATAAGTCCGTCCTCGCTCTCGTGTGCCTCACCTCCGAGCGCGTTTATCATCGCTGCGGTTGATGCGATGCGGTCGCTTTCCTTGATACGAAGTCGGCCTGCGTTGTAAATACGCGTGGTGCCGCTTGCGAATGCCGCCATTACGGCAAGCGCAGGCACGAGGTCGGGAATATCCTTTGCATCTATATCGTGCGCTGTAAGTTTCTCGCCCTTCGCTACGGTAACGTCGCCGCCGTTCCACGAAACGTGTGCACCAAAGCGGCTTACTATATCAAACAGCGCGAAATCGCCCTGCCTTGTGCCGCGGTGTATACCGCTCATCGTAACCCTGCCGCCGATTGCCGCCGCAACTGCGAAAAACGCCGCCTGCGAGCAGTCGCCCTCGACGTCTATATCAGCAGGCGAAAGCGTTCCGCCTACGACGGCGTAGCCGTCGGACTCCTCGGTAATATTCGCGCCGAAAAGCCGCAAAGCCTGCACGGTGAGGTCAACGTACGGCTTGCTCTCGAGCGTCGTCGTAAGCTTTATTTTGCTCACGCCCTCGAGTGAGGTCGCCGCGTAGATAAGTCCCGTTACGAACTGCGAGGAAATATCGCCGCGAAGCTGATACTCGCCCGACGTAAGCGCTCCGTCGATAAGAAGCGGCAAAAATTCGCCGTTTTCGGGATACGCGAGTCTTGCGCCGCGTGCCTCAAGAATCTGCTTGTATATATCCGTCGGACGGTTCGGGAGTCTTCCCTCGCCCACGAACGTGACGCGTGCGCCAAGCGATGCGGCTATAGGAATTAAAAATCTCAAGGTTGACGCCGACTCGCCGCAGTTTATCGTCGCAACAGCACCGCGCCCGCACGGCTCGCTTACGTAAAACGTCCGCGTATCCGCGTCGTGCGTGATAGATGCGCCGAGCGCGGAAAGCGCGTTCGCCGTGGCGGTAATATCGTTTGAAACGTCAACGCCGCGTACCGCCGAGTTACCGGCAAGCGCCGCACTTATAAGCGCGCGGTGCGATTGGCTCTTCGAGGAGGGAATGCGGACTGCGCCGTCTATTTTCGTAGGAGAAAATTTCATATTTTTCATATCGAGTCACCAATCAGCGAAAGCGGAAGCTTTTTAATGATTGCCGTGCCGATTTCATTAAGCAGTATAAACTTAACGTCATCTCCGACACGCTTTTTATCCGAAGCAATTACCGAAAGAAGCGCATCTGCCGCATAATCCATATCCGTCGGGAGCGACCACGCGGTAAGCACGTCGCGTATCTTCCCTTCAAGCGCCGCGTCATATCCGAGCGCCGCGCCGACGCGCGCCGCGTACAGCATACCGATTCCGACCGATTCGCCGTGCGAGAAGCGCTCGAAATTGCCGAGCTTTTCCACGGCGTGACCGACCGTGTGACCGTAGTTGAGGATAGCGCGAATACCTTGCTCAAACTCGTCATCCTCGACCACGCGCGCCTTTATTTTCATACAGCGGTATATCATCTCGGCGCGCGATATGCTCTTGTCCGCAATCGTATCGAACAGCTCCTTGTCGGCGATACAGCCGTACTTGATGGCCTCGCCCATTCCGTCGTCCATATAACGCTTCGGGAGCGTGTCGAGGAATTTGCTGTCCGCTATGACCGCGATAGGCTGGTGGAACGCACCGACGAGGTTTTTGCCTACCGAAAGGTCAACACCCGTCTTGCCGCCGATAGAAGAGTCTATCTGCGAGAGCAGCGTTGTCGGCACCTGAAGCACGTCAACGCCGCGAAGGTAAGTCGCCGCCGCAAATCCCGCCATATCACCGCACACACCGCCGCCAAGCGCAATTATCAGCGATTTTCGCGTAAGCTCTGCCGCGGCAAACGACGCGTACATTTCGGTAACGGTTTCGATGCGCTTGCTCGGCTCGCCCGCCAAAAAGACGTGCTCGCCCGCGAGTGTGACACCGCACCTTGCAAGTCGCTCGTTAAAATACTCGCCCCACAGAGAAAAAACGTTGCTGTCGGACACAAGAAAAACGCGGTCGTATTCTCGCTCGGACAGAGCGCTCTCGAGCGCCCGTGCGAGTATATCCTCACCGACGTAGATCGTATATTCACCGTGCGAATGCGCGACTCTTATCTTTTCCATATCCGTTCTCACTACCTTTGCATAATCTGCGATTTAAAAGCGTGATTTCATACATCATAATATATCACAAGTACTACTATACCACAAATCGCCGCATTTTGCAATAACACAACGAACAAATTTATATTTTTTTCAAAAAATTCGCGAAGCCGTCACATACCAAACAGAATAAGCACAAAAAACCCGCCCGTATACGCCTAATTTGCAAAATGACTTGACAACTTGGGAATTTTTGCAGTATAATTAGATTGTATAATGATATATTTCGGAGGAATGGCATTGAAACTCGATTGGAACCGTAAATATACGACCATCGCGGCGTACGTAGTAATCACCGCCCTGATCCTAATGATACTTTGCGCCGTATTCGTCAATTTCGACGGCGCGAAAAACTTTATCTCGACCTTCAACGCGATAATGTCGCCGTTCTATATCGGTCTTATTATTGCGTACATCGCAAACCCAATACTGAAGGCGGCGGAAAAATATATATTCCGTTTTAAAGTCACCACGGCAAGACGCTTCAAGCTAAAGCGCGGACTTTCCATCTTCGTCGCGCTTACCGTGCTTCTCATCGCCGTTACCGTGCTCTTTTTGCTCATCATACCGCAGGTTATTTTGAGTATAACCGACCTCGTTTCGAAGATGGAGGGATACATCAAGGACACCGTAGCGTGGCTCGATGAATTTTTGCCCGATACGATATTTAACGCCGCAGACCTCACTCTTGAAAACTTCTATCACACCATACTCAATTATTTCTCCACCTCTGAAATTGGTGAAGAGCTCTACGACATTTCCGCACAGCTCGACGTTATTTCCAATAATCTCGACACGCTGATACAAAACTCCATCACTATCCTGAAGGACTACGTGCCCGTAGTGATCGGCGCGTTTGCCGGCGTCGCAAACGGCGTGCTCAACCTCGTTCTTGGAGTGTTCTTCTCGATATACGTTTTAGCGTCCAAGGAAAAGCTTGCGGCGCAGACAAAGAAAACTATCCGTGCGTTTTCAAGCGAGCGCGGCTACAACAGTATAATTGAGTTTGGTAATTATGCGGATAAGACCTTTGGCTCCTATCTTTTCGGCAAGGTAATCGACTCGCTCGTCGTGGGCGTCGTTATCTTCATCGCGTTTTTAATATTCAGAATTCCGTACGCACCGCTTCTCAGCGTGCTCATCGCGATAACGAATATAATTCCGGTTATCGGTCCGTTTATCGGTGCTATCCCCGGAGTGCTCATCATATTCATCGTCGATCCCTCCAAGGTGCTCTGGTTTATCATCATCAATATAATCGTTCAACAGATCGACGGCAATATCATCGTCCCCAAGATACTCGGTGAAACCACGGGGCTTTCTTCGCTTTGGGTGCTCTTCTCCATAACCGTTATGGGCGGACTTTGGGGACTTATGGGAATGTTCGTCAGCGTTCCGATATTCGCACTGCTCTATATGCTCTTTAAGCTGTTCGTTGAAGGACGCCTCCGCCGCGGCAATCTTCCAACCGAAACGGAGGAATATTACGCCGAAACGGAAATACGCAATTTCACCGAGCACGACGATAACAAGCACTCGTTCGCGACGCTTATCAAGCGTACGAGCGAGAATACCTCCACAAAAACGCTCGGCGGCAGGCTGAGGGGCAAGCTGAAGAAAAAGAAAAAATCCGCTGATGCGGAAAACGCAACGGATAAAGACAACTAAAAAACGTGCGAGCCGTCACTTCTGACGGCTCGCTTTCCGTATACGAAAAGGGGCATCGCTATGCGACGCCCCTTAAATTTTGTTTTTATTTATCTGTTTCTGTTGTTGCGGAGCATATCCATAATCTCTTTGAGCTGGTCGTCCTCAACGGTTTCTTCGGTGCATTCGGTTACGATATCATCTTCAGCCTTCGCCGTAGCTGCCGCCTTTGCCGCAACCTGCTCTGTAGAGGGCTGCATACTCTTGGGAGCACTGTCGAAGCCGGTCGCGATAACGGTAACGCGGATCTCGTCCTGAAGGTTAGGATCAATTGCAAGACCGAAGATGATGTTTGCATCAGGATGAGCCTCGTCACGAACCATATTACCTGCAACGTCAACCTCCTCGAGTCCGATGTCTGCGGATGCGGTAATGCTGAGGATTATGCCGCGCGCGCCTGCAATAGAGGTCTCGAGAAGCGGGCTGGAGATAGCAGCCTTTGCTGCGAGTGCAGCCTTGTCCTTACCGGTAGCACTGCCAACGCCCATATGTGCGTAGCCTGCGTCAAGCATAATGGATGTAACGTCTGCGAAGTCAAGGTTAATGAGTGCTTCAGCAGTGATAAGCTCCGCTACGCTCTGTACGCCCTGACGGAGCGCATCGTCCGCAACGTCGAACGCATTGAGCAGAGTGATTCTTGTATCGGAGACTTCCTTAAGTCTTTCATTAGGAACAACGATAAGGGAGTCAACAACCTCAATAAGGTTCTTGATACCTTCCTCTGCCTGCTGCATACGAACCTTGCCCTCGAATGCAAACGGCTTGGTTACAACACCAACAGTGAGAATTCCCATATCCTTTGCAGTTTTTGCAACGATAGGAGCTGCGCCCGTACCGGTGCCGCCTCCCATACCTGCGGTGACGAATACCATCTGAGTTCCTTCAAGCACGCTCTTGATAGCCTCGATGGACTCCTCAGCGGCTCTTGCGCCGACCTCAGGGTTAGCACCTGCTCCGCGGCCCTTGGTAACCTTCTCGCCAATATCGATCTTGGTAACAGCATTGGATCTTGCGAGTGCAGGTCTGTCGGTATTGATAGCAACGAACTCAACACCGCGAACGTTAGCCGCGATCATACGGTTAACAGCGTTGTTACCGCCGCCGCCGATACCGATTACCTTTATATTTACATCTCCGAAGTTATTGTCAAATTCAAATGCCATTGTCAGAAATCCTCCTAATTTTTTTATATCCGATTATCGAAACGCTCGATAAAATTTGTTCCTAATAATAATATGATAATATGATTCTCAAACTTTTTCAAGAGATTTTGAAAAAGTTTAATATTTCTTTACGATTAATGCATATTTTTCCGTCTTAATCGTCAAATTCTATCACGAGATCCGGATCTTTGATAACCGGACACTGCGTGGGATCGGTTGCATCAATAGTTGCAGGCACGCCGTCCGCAAAGGCTGTGTGCGCAAGCATTCCTGCAACAGCCGTAAGCTTCGTGGCAAGCTCGTCACCGTTTCCAAGGTTGACGAGGTACTTGTCGCTCACTATCAGAGCAAGATCGAATCGGTCGCGCAGATCGAAAGCCGTCGCCTTCGTATAAAGCGGACTCGTTTCAAGCGCACCGAGATATGCCCTTACGTATTTTTCCGAAACGCTTTTGGAGAATTCAATATTCTCCCCGATTATCGCCGAATCTATCTCGGGAAACACGAGCTCGATAATATCCTGCGCCTCGAGCGACTCCCTGTCGTCAATTCTCTCAAGCAGCCGAAGCTCGCGTGACAAGACGAAATGCTCGCCGTAAAGTGTCGCAAAATACTGCGGCGTGTCCTCGTTTACGGTAACGATTACAGTATCCGGCAATTTCCTCGTAATGCTGACGGCATTTATGTACGGAAGATGATCTATCGCACCGTCGAAATCGGACGCCGTAACCGTAAAGAGGCTCATTCCCTTTTCGACGTCGGCGTACTGAAGCAATTGATCGGTCGTATATCTCGACGAGCCGACGACCTCGATCTCACTGACTCTGAAAAACATATTGAGACAAATGAGAATAAAGACGAGCACGATAGCGGCGAATACGACGGAAAGCGCAACGCGCGTAGCACGCTTACGGCTACGCCAACGCTTTGCAAATCGCTGAAACGTCTGCTTTTTTCGTATTTCATTAAGTTCTTTTTCATCACCGGAAAAAAATCTGCTGTTCCGGCGGTTTTTCGAATTGTTCATCTTGTTCCCGCGAAAGCGCTGATCCTTTCCCAAATAAGTGATGCGAACAACGTTAAACCTGTGCGGCAAAACACTGCTCCTAAATAATTATATCATAGCTACGTGTGAAAAGTCAAGTAATTTACGCCGATTTATATGCGCGTTTTGAGGTTTTTTCACACACCGCTACTGTTTTTTGCTTTGCTTGACTTGGCAAGCTCGCAAACGTCGAAATATATGCTTCGATTAGCATCGGCAAGCGCAAACGCCTTTATATTCTCGCGCATCTCCGCTTGCTTTTCGCCGTCGGCAATAAGCCCGGAGAGCGCCTCTGTCAGCACGCCTCCGACGAGCTCCTTCTCCTCGAAAACGATTGCCGCGCCCTTATCGGCAAGTACCTTCGCGTTTTTGTATTGGTGATTGTCCGCAACGTGAGGCGAGGGGATAAGCACACAGCACTTTTCAAGCGCCGCAAGCTCGGAAAGCGTCATCGCACCCGCACGGCTAACGACTATATCCGCCGCCGCCATAAGCTCGGGCATATTGTAAATGTACTCGCAGATGCGAACGTTTTCGCAGTCCGTGAGCCCGTATTCCTTCGCCTTTTCACTCGCCGCCTCGCGCTCGATAGCGCCCGTTGCGTGTATATGCAAAAGCTCGGGGTGATGCTTCGTATAGTCACGCATAAACGCGAGCATCTCGTCGTTGACCTTCTCCGCACCCATACTTCCGCCGTACGACAGAAGCAGTCGCTCGTATTTGTCGCCAATACCAAGCTCCTTCTTAACGCCATCCGCATCTATTGAAGCAAACTCGGGCTTTATCGGATTTCCGACCTTCACGACCTTGTCGCTGTAAACGCCGCCGAGCGCATTTGCGGTTGCGTCAAAGTTCACGTAAATGCGGTCAACGTACCGTGCAAGCATCTTGACCGCAACTCCCGGGATAGCGTTGGATTCGTGCACGGCCGTAGGGACGCCCATACCTGCCGCCGCCTTGAGAAGCGGCCAGCACACGTATCCTCCCGTACCGATAACGATATCGGGAGCGAATTCGCGTATCAGCTTCTTCGCCTTTATAGGCGAGGTGAATGCGAGCCACGCCGATTTTATATTGTACGGCGTAAGCTTACGCTTGAAGCCCTGAACCTCGACGTGATGAAGCTTATAGCCCGCCTTTGGCACGAGCTTGTTTTCAATACCGCGCGACGTACCGACGAACTCTATTTTAACGTCCGCCTGATTTGCGCGTATAACGTCAGCGATAGCGATTGCGGGATTTACGTGTCCGCCCGTACCGCCGCCTGTCATCAATACTCTCACTTTTGTTACCATAGCTTTCTTTAGCGAAAGCTTCCTTCAACCGTACTATTTTTTATGCTTTGAATATCTGGAGATCGAAAGAACGATGCCCATTTCAAGAAGAAGAACGATAAGCGATGAGCCGCCGTATGAGAAGAACGGCAGCGATATACCCGTATTGGGAACGCTGTTGGTTACAACGGCTATGTTAAGAACGGATTGTATCGCTATCTTTCCGACGATGCCCATAACGAGAAGCTGCGAATACACGTCGGGCGCATTCATCGCAATAACGAGTCCGCGCCATACGAGCAGAGCAAACAGAATTATCACCGCTACGGCGCCGATAAATCCAAGCTCCTCGCAAACTATAACGAATATAAAGTCGTTCTGCGGCTGGGAAACGTACATATGCTTCTGATAGCTGTTTCCGAGTCCCTCACCGAAAAGTCCGCCTGAGCCTATCGCAAAAAGCCCCTGTAAGGTCTGATATCCCGCGTTTTGCGGATCGAGCCACGGATCGAGCCAGACCTGAAAGCGCCTTCTCGCGTGAGGCAGGATAGCGATAAGCAAGCCAACGACGCCAAGTCCTGCACCCATTCCGGGAAGCATCCAAAGGCTTGGTGCTCCGCTTGAAAAGATGATAACGATGCCGATAAGCGCCATAATTATCGTACCGGACAGATGCTTTTCTATAAGGACGAGCACGCACACCATACCGGTGATAAAGAGAGGTGTAATAACGCCGTACCAACGGCGCACGTTGATTTTCGCAGGCTCTACTATGCGCTCGTAATATCTGTCGAAATACCAAGCAAGCATCATAGCAAGTCCGAGCTTCATAAACTCCGAGGGCTGAATTTCAATAAAGCCGAGATTGATCCAGCGTCTTGCACCGTTGTGCGACATCGTGAAGCCCGGGATCGGGATAGGAACTATACAAAGCATCACGAAGCATACGATAAACGCCGGAACCGATATCTTACGCAAAAACTCGGGCGGCAGCTTTGATGCGATGAACATAAAAGAAAGACCGATGGCAACGAATACGAACTGCCTTGTGATTATGTAATAGCTGTTGTCGTACATCGTTTTCGAGTATGCGTAGCTCGCGGAATATACCATAACCGTACCGAACGCAAGCAAAAGCAGGACGAGCACGAGAAAAACGTAGTCTATGCTTCCCTTTTCGCGCACGAGGCTTAATCTGATAGCGTTGCGCTCCGCAACGGCATTCTTATCAACCTTATATGTCTTTTGCAGCCACTTTTTTACGCGAGTGACCGTGCTTTCGGTATAGCCCGACTGTATCTGCCGCGGATCTCTTACCGCCGTTCTCTGCACGCGCGCTTGTCCCGTCGTCTGCTGTGGCTGCGTGATGCGCGTGTTCGTCTGTGTATTTCTAAGCTGCTGCGTGCCTTGCGGATTGTTGCCTCCCGCACGCATACCGCTTTGGGTATTCTGCGCGGGAGTGTTTGTATGCGTGTGAGCCGCAGTGTGCCCCTTTGCACTGCCCGGTGCATTATTTGCACGCTGAGCGCTCTGGGCTGTTTTGTAACGGTATCCTTTTTTGTCGTCGTGCAAATTCTCCACCTCCTGCACTTAAATTCCGAAATATGCAAGCACGCCTGCAATAACGGTAACAAGCGAAAATACGCCCACCACCTTAAGCTCCGACCAACCGCACTTTTCAAAGTGATGATGGATCGGCGCCATCTTGAAAATTCTTTTTTTAGTAAGCTTATAAAATCCCACCTGAAGTATTACGGACGCCGCCTCGCAGATATACACGACACCCACGATAACGATAATAAGCGGATTATTTATCATAAACGCCATACCGACGGCAAGACCGCCGAGGAATAGCGAGCCCGTGTCGCCCATAAATACGCGTGCGGGGTAGAAATTGTAAACGAGAAATCCAAGGCACGCGCCCATTGTGATCGCCGAAACGACCGCCGTGGGAATACTGCCGAGCACAAACGCCGCAACCGCGAAAAACGCGCCGAGTGCAAGCGTAACGCTGCTCGCGAGGCCGTCAATTCCGTCGGTCAGATTGACCGCGTTGACGATACCCGTTATAAGCAGTATCGAGAAAATATAGTAGAATATGCCAAGCTCGACCGAAATGCCGAAATACGGGATATAAAGCTCGGTCGAAAGGTTTCCCGTAAGCTTGAGGGCGGCGAGGAAAAGGCCTGCCGCTATAAGCTGAAGCAGATATTTCTGCGTTGCGGTGAGCCCCTCGTTGCGGTGGTTTTTGAACTTCGTCAGGTCGTCAACCACACCGATAGCTCCGTTTGCGAGCGCAAAAGCGATGACGGTCACCGCAGGGAGCAGTCCGTCAGCGGCGTCCGTCGCTATCATAAGAACGACCGACAGCGCAAACGTTATAACGGATGCGATAATAAAGCTGATGCCACCCATCGTGGGCGTGCCCTCTTTACTCTTGTGCCAACGCGGGCCTATATCGAGTATCTGCTGACCGAGCTTCATACTCTTTAGCTTAGGTATGAGTATGCGCGCCGAAATGGCGGTTATGGCAAAGGTCAGTACAAGTGCGACGAGAAAATACAGTATCATATGCTTCACCTCGATGTCAGGAATTTATATTACCGTCTATAAGCGCTTTAAGTCCTTCGATAACGCGCTCGAGCCTTACCGCGCGGCTCGCCTTGAAAAGCACGGCGTCACCCGGACGAAGCATACCGTATACGGTCCTTGCCGTATCATCGGCGTTTTCGGTGCTTGTGTTTACGCTGATGTTTTCGGTGCCAAAGGCGTGATTTATCGCGCCGAGAGCGATATTCTCCGCCTCCTGTCCGAACGTCACGAGATGCGAGATACGGCGCGATGCAACGAGTGTTCCGATCTCCATATGAAGCTGCTTTGAATACTCGCCAAGCTCGCGCATATCGCCGAGCACCGCAACCGTACGGCAGCCATTCTTATCGCCAAGCTTCGAGAGCACCTCAACAGCCGCCTTCATCGACTCGGGACCTGCGTTGTAGCAGTCCTCGATGATGGTAATTCCGCCGTATTCGTATATGTTCTGACGCATTCCCGTGTTGTGGAACGCCATAAGTCCGCGTTTTATCTCGTCGTCGCTCATACCGAGGAGCACGCCAACCGCAAAGGCGTAGGTCGCGTCGTAAACGTTATGCGTGCCGATAGTCGGTATCTTTACGTTAGTAACGACGCGGTTGCCTGCAACGAGGTCGAACTCGGTGCTGTCCTCGTACTCGCGGATATTGAGTGCGCGGTAATCAGCAAGCGGATTTTGGAGCGAAACGAACAGCATATTCTGCGTGAGTCTGCCCTTCTGCGCAAAGAGCATCGGCTCGTCGGCGTTGAGTATCACCCAACCGTCCTTAGGTACGCCCTCAACTATTTCAAGCTTCGCCTTGCATATATTTTCGCGCGAGCCGAGGCATTCGATGTGGGAATTGCCGATGTTCGTGATTATTGCGATATCCGGCTTCGCAACAGCCGTCATATGCGATATTTCGCCAAGACCGCTCATTCCCATTTCAAGCACGCAAACCTGCGCCGTCTCGGGCATATCGAGCACCGACAGCGGCATACCTATCTCGTTGTTGAAGTTACCCGCCGTTTTGTGGGAGATAAATTTACTGTTTGCCACGGAGAAAACGAACTCCTTGGTGGTCGTCTTTCCAACGCTTCCCGTAACCGCAATAGTTTTCGGCTTGATGCGTGCCTTGTACGCCGAGGCGACCTTACCGAGAGCAGTAAGCGAACTCGAAGTCACCATAACGCGCTTCGCCGCATCTGCTTCAAGCCCGTCGGGAACACGCTCGCCTATAACGGCTGCGGCGCCTCTCGAGATTGCCTGCGAGATGTAGTCGTGCCCGTCAAAGCGCTCGCCCGTAAGGGCGATAAAAAGCGAGCCTGACTCCGCTTCACGCGAGTCGGTCACAATAGAGGTTATATCGTCACAAAGGGTTGTTTCAAGCGAAAGTATCTCCGCCAGCTCCTTCGTATTAAACACTGCCTTTTTATACTTAATGCCCATATTTCCAAGTCCTTTCGCCAATTGTCAGCTATACTGCAAAGTCACTAACGCTTTGCAGTATTATATCCTTTTCCGAGAACGGCCGCTTGCCGTCCGCATCAATTTCATAGTCCTCGTGTCCCTTGCCCGCAAGCAGGATTATATCGTCAGGTCTGCGATTTTCTATAACCCAGCGTATCGCACGCTCGCGCCGTTCTATGACCTTACAGTCAGCGCCCTCTGCCGCTCCGCGCAGTATGTCGCAAATTATCGCGCGCGGATTTTCACTGCGGCTGTTATCGCCCGTTATAACGGTGAGGCTTGCAAGCGTCGTCGCCACTCTTCCCATTATCGGTCGCTTCGTTTTGTCTCTGTCGCCGCCGCAGCCGAACACGACGACGAGCCGTCCGTTTGGCTTCTTTATCGCAAGCAGCGAGCGAAGCACACGCTCAAGCGCGTCGGGAGTGTGCGCGTAGTCAATAAACACGTCGAAGCCGCATCCGTACGGAAGGGGAACGCGCTCCATTCGTCCGGGTATCTGCGGACAAGCCCCAAGCGCCGCCGCAATGACTTGTCTTTTTATTCCGAAAAGTCTTGCAACGCTCGCCGCCGCAAGAGTGTTGGTTACCGTAAATTGCCCCGATATCGGACACGAAACGGACTCGGAGCCATATCTGTCGCAAAACGTGTACGACACACCGCGTGCATCAGACGCGCGAGCGTCGCACGCCGTAAAATCCGCGCATCTGCCCTCTGCCGAATAGGTAACCGAGGGGGTAATTATCTCATCGCAAAGCCGCCTTGAATAAACGCCGTCAGCATTTATAACAGCCGTACCGCACAGCGAAAACAGTCTGCGCTTGGCAAGATAATACTCCTCCATCGAGCCGTGGTAATCGAGATGGTCCTGCGTAAGCCCCGTGAACACGCCCACGGTAAACCTTAACGGATCAAGCCTGTAGTGTGAAAGCGAATGTGACGACGCTTCCATAAATACTATCTCAACGCCCGCATTAGCCATACGCTCAAGCATCGGGTAAAGATGCTCGGGCGAAGGCGTCGTCATAAAGTTCACGCCGGATAGATCACTGTCTGAAAGCACTGCCTCGTTTTCACCTATAAGGCATTTCACGGTTCCGATCACGCCCGTGGTGTATCCGGCACGCTTGAATATCTCACGCAGAAAATACGTCGTCGACGTTTTGCCGTTCGTACCCGTGACGGCAACGAGTAAAAGCCGCTCGCCCGGACGTCCGCAGTACTCGTTATACATATGAGCCGCCGCAAGACGCGTGTTTTCAACCGAAACGTATTTGATCTCGGGGTGCTCCGAGAGCCATTTCGTAACCCTCTCGCACACGATCACCGAGGCGCCGCGCTGAACGGCGGTACAGATAAAGTCGTGTCCGTCGAGCCTCTCCCCCGTGATACATATAAATACGTCGCCCTCGCCGCATTTCAGCGAGTTCACAGAGAGCCCCGTGCACTCGGTTTCAAGTGTATCAAGGTTTGTTTTCGTGACGGTTACTTTTTTTAAAAGAGCGTTTAATGTTGCCATATCGTATCCCCTCTGCAATATTTTATACTAAAATATTTACGCTGAGGAGTACGCTATTATGACATCAATCCGTACCGTCGAGGTAACGGAATTCAACCGTTACTATAGTACCGGGTGCTACCATCGTGCCTGCCGCAGGCGACTGGGATATAACCTGTGCGCCCGTACCGACGTTATAGTTCGTCGCACCCACGATCTTGACGTTTAGCCTTGAGTTTACGATCGTCTTATTGCACGCCGACGCCATCTGTCCCACGACGTCGGGAACGGCAACCGTATCCGACGGCAAGGTATCGCCCGTATACAAATATACGACGCCGCTGTCGGTAGAAAGTCTGGTACCGCCCTCGGGTGTCTGTGCGACGACGGTGGTGCCGTTGCCTATTCTCTTGAAGGAAAGCTTCTTGTTGGTGATGTTGAGAAGTGCGTCCTCAACCTCCATACCGACGTAATTCGCAACGCCGACGTCGATGCTTGCAAGCTCCTTTGCGGTGTACTGCGGCTCGTATCCGAGATACGGCATTGCAACCGAAAGGAAATTCGAAATATACGGTGCCGCAACGATGCTTCCGTATGAACCGCCCGAAAGATCGGGCTCGTCAACGATGATAATAACGGCGATCTGCGGATCGTCCGCAGGCGCGTACGCAACGGTAGAGCCTATGCGGTAAGGACGGTCGGAGGTAACCCACTCGTCCTCAAAGGTAACGACGTTGCCCTCTGCATCGTAATAAACGTATTTATCCTGCTTCTGTGAGGTTCCCGTTTTTGCGGCAACGCTGTAGCCCTTGGTGTAAGCGTTCTTCGCACCGCCGTCAGTGGCAACGCCCTCGGCAAGTATCTGCGTTATCGTGTTGCAGGTCTCCTCGGAGAATATCTGCACCTTCTGTTCGGTTTCGTAGGAATATATAACGTTTCCGTCATCGTCAACCAGTTCCTTCATAACGTGCGGCGTTACAAGATATCCGCCGTTTGCGACGGTACAGATAGCGGTAAGCTGCTGAAGGGGAGTCGCCTTAAAGGTCTGACCGAACGAGTATACCGCAAGCTCAACTGCGTGCATATCGCTCTCTTTATGATAGCTTCCGTAAGCCTCGCCCGTCAGGTCTACGCCGGTCTTAGTGGTGTAGCCGAGAGCCTCGAAATACTTATAGAAGGTTTCCTTGCCTATCTTTTCGATGGTGTTCATCATAAGGGGGTTGCAGGACTGCTGAAGTCCGCGTGCGAACGTGACCTGACCGTGTCCCCACGTTCTGTGGCAGGAGATACGCTGACCATAGCCCTCAACGTAGTAGCTGCCCGCGCAGTAGAACTGATCGTCTACGCTCACGACTCCCTCCTCGAGCGCAATCGCCGAGGTGATAATCTTGAAGGTAGAACCGGGCTCGTACGGCTCGCTTACTATCTTATTGTTCCACATCTCATAAATGAGATTGGTGCGAAGCTCGTTATACTCGTCCGTGCCCTCTGCATATCCGCTGTCGAGAAGCTTTTGAAGGTGCTCCTCGTCAAGCGCATAAGGATCGTTGCAGTCATAGTTCGGATATACGGCACCTGCGAGTATACCGCCCGTATTTACGTCCATAACTATTCCGCAAACACGGTTTGTCGCCTGTGCCGACTCGTATGCCGCCATAATCTGATTTTCAAGCTCGTGCTGAAGTCGCATATCAATGGTGCTGACCAAATTGGCGCCGTTTTCTGCACCGACGTAGCTTTCGTATTTAAACGGCATATCCTGCTGAAGCGCGTTGCGCGCGGTAATGTACTTACCCGACGTACCCTGCAAATAGTCGTTGTAGGTTGCCTCGATGCCGTAAACGCCGTCACCCTCGGAGTTGGTAAAGCCTATAAGATGGCTTGCAAGGCCGCCGTACGGATAATAACGCTTTGACGTTGCGCTTATGTTTATCATACCCGTAAAGCCGTTGTCTTTGACAAACTCTCGAAGAATATTCGCCGTTTCGGGATCAACGTCCTTCTTTATGGTTTCGTCCTGACGGTTGGTTTTGGCATACTTGTCAAGTATCATCTGACGGTCAACCCCAAGCACCTCAACGAGCTTGTCGGCGATCATCGTCTTTGCCTCCTCCTTAGTCGGAGCATCATCGTCATTCTTTGCGGGCTCGTAGTTGTTTATGGCATAGGGAGATATAAATATTCGGTACGTCGTGGTATTGGTTGCAAGCAGCTTCATATTGCAGTCGAATATCTTACCGCGCTCTGCGTCCGTCGTATATTCCTTCGTAAGCTGATCTATAACGATCGCCTGATATTTATCGTTATCGACTATCTGCAACAAAAACAGTCTGCCTATCAAAAATACCCAAGCAACTACAAGTATCAGCGCAAAGAGAAGCGTGCGCTTAAAGGTTGCTGTGCGCTGTGAACGAAACGGCATATATACCTCCAAAATGCTATTATAACGGGAAATTTCGGAGAGTAAGCGACCACAAAAAGATGCCTACTCTCCGAAGCTTGTTCTCATACTATAGATACTGTTTGATACTCGGTTTGATGACTGTACCTTATATACCGAAGGAGCTGAGTATTCGGTCGATAAAGGAATCGGCAAAGCTCTTCAGCCCGTCGATAAAGGACGTCTTTTCCTGTTCAACCGTTTCAATTATCTCTATCTTGTCCTCTTTATGTACCGTCAGGTAATATCTGTCAACCTGATCCTTCTTGACCATACCGAGCTCTTCCTTGGCTATCTCCTCCACCACGCGAAGATCGTCGCGCGTTTCGAGCAGCAGTCCAAGCTCGTCGCTCTGCTTAACAAGCTCGTTGTACTTCGTCTTTAGCTCGGAATTCTCCGCCGTTATATCGTTGATCTGAACTCCCGTGGTTATTATCGAAAGCACGAGCACGGTAGCGCAAGCGGCGGTGAGGATTATAGACAACGGAAAAGCGCGTCGCTCGGATCTGTCTACCTCTATAGTAAGGTTTTCAACGGTCGTCTTTACTCTTGCCGTAGCCTTTGCGGTCTTGGAAACGGCTCTCGTTTTCGTCTTTGCGCCCGTTTTAGCTCCTGCACCCACGCGAGGAGTCTGTGCGGTAGTCGAACGCGGATCTGCCGCCACTCTGCCGATTGAGGCTGTGTTACCGCCGACGGCTGCTCTGCCCCTTACTGCTGCCGTTGAATTTACAGTCTGACCGAGCGCGTTTTTCTGTGCGACGGGACGCCCCTCGGCAATTGATTCAAAGGTGTATTCCTTGTATGCAGGGTTCGTGGAGATGCGGTTATCGGAAGTTTGCTTTTTGTTTTTCTTGGCCTTGAATTTTGCTTCGGTCACGACCGTTCTCCTTTCAGTTTACAGTTTTTCTGCTATCCTAAGCTTTGCGCTTCTGGAACGCGGGTTTTCTTCGAGTTCTTTCTCAGACGGTAATATAGGCTTGTGCGTGATTACCTTCACCTTTGGCTTGTTGCCGCACACGCATATCGGCAGGTCCTTCGGGCAGGTACATCCGCTCGCCGCCTTCGCAAACGTCTGCTTGACTATTCTGTCCTCAAGCGAATGGAAGGTTATAACGGAAAGTCTACCGCCCTCGCCGAGCGCGAATATAAGCGCGTCGAGCGTCGGCTCGATTATCGAAAGCTCTGAGTTTACCTCGATGCGTATAGCCTGAAACGCGCGTTTTGCCGGATGCGGACCGTCCTCGCGCGCCTTTGCCGGTATTGCCGATTTTATAATATCGACAAGCTCATACGTCGTTTCGATAGGCTTATTCTCGCGAGCGGCGCATATCTTTGCCGCTATACGCGGCGCGAAGCGCTCCTCGCTAAAGTCGTATATAATTTTTTTAAGTCTGTCCTCGGAGTAGGTGTTTACGACCTCGTACGCCGAAAGCGGTGCGTCGGGGTCCATACGCATATCGAGCGGTGCGTCGTGCATATACGAAAATCCGCGCTCGGGCGTATCAAGCTGATATGACGACACGCCAAGGTCAATCACCGCGCCGTCTATTTTGTCAATACCGAGCCGTGCGAGCACGTCGCCGACGTTTCTGAAGTTGTCGCGCACGAACTCAATTCGCTCGGAATATTTCTCGAGTCGCTTTTTTGACGCCGCGATAGCCGCAGTGTCCTGGTCGATTGCTATAAGCTTACCGCCGCCCGTCAGTCGGGATGCGATAGCCTCGGAGTGACCGCCGCCGCCAAGCGTGCAGTCAACGTATATGCCGTCGGGCTTTATATTGAGTCCGTCCACGGACTCAAGAAGGAGCACCGAGTAGTGCGAAAATACAGGTGCGTTGTCCTTATCCATCAAAGTCCAAGCTCCTTCATCTGCTGTTCTATATCAGCGATATTATCGCCGTTCTTCATCGCGTTCCAACGCTCGGCATCCCAAAGCTCTGCACGGTTGCCAAGACCGAGGAACACAGCCTCACGGTCGAGATTCGCAAACTCGCGAAGCACGGGCGGAAGCGTTATGCGTCCGTGCGAGTCGGGGCTGACCTCAAATGCAAACGCGAAAATGAATCGCTTTATCTCTCTCGTCTGCGAGTCGGGAAGCATTTCGATACGCGCACAAAGCTTGCCCCACTCCTCGGCGCTGTAAAGCGACAGACATCCGTCAACGTTTTTGGCGATAGTAAAGCTCTCTCCAAGTCCGTCGCGCAGCTTAGCGGGCACGAAAACTCGCGCCTTTGCGTCGATCGTATGAAGATATTCGCCCATCAGCATCCGTGCCTCACCCCTTTTAACCAAAATATGGGGAAATTTCACCATTTTGAACCTATTTCTCCCACCCTAAAAATATTATACCGCATAGCGCAGAGAATTTCAATAGTTTTTGCAACATTTTTTCGGTAATATGCAAATTTTTTTTGCACATTTAACGACCTTTTCTCCTAATTATACGGTTAATATATCAATATTTGGAAATGCTGTAATTATAATGATGTTAATTTTTTTTGAACGACTCGATAAGCTCGGCAACACCCGCAGGTACGCACTTCGAATAATCGCAGTCGTAGCGTATCAGCTCGCGCACCATAGTGGAGCTTACGTGCATATACTCTGCCTTGGTCGGAATGATTATCGTGTCAAGCTCGGGAACTATCGAGCGGTTGATAAGCGAGAGCGACATTTCGTAGTCAAAATCGGTCGCAGAGCGTGCGCCCTTTGCAATCGTGCCGATGCCGTGCTCGAGCGCGTAATCGGCAAGCAGACCGCCCCATATATCAACGTGCACATTAGGAATACCGTCAAATGATGCGTGGAGCATCTGAAGGCGCTCGTCGGAGCTGAAATAGGTTGTTTTCGAGGAATTTATAAATTCGGTGACGTACACCTCGTCAAATATTTTAGCCGCGCGAAGAACGAGGTCGTAGTGACCGACGGTCGGCGGATCAAAGCTCCCTGATATAAGCGCTTTCTTTGGGTTTAACATAGCGTTCCCTCCTAAATCTTATTTTCTGCTTAAAACCGTAATATAAACGCGTCCGTAACGGTTCTGCTTTTCTACGGTGTACTTATCTGCAAGTGCTTCGTCGCCGCAGAAAATATCGTCCGTTTCATCTTCACAGAATATCCACGCGCCGTCGGCAAGAAGGTCGGACTCCGCAAGCTTCTCGAGCGCCGACTTCAGCATTCCGCTGCCGTAAGGAGGATCGAGGAAAATGAAATCAAACTTCTCGCCCTTCGTGCCGCGAACGTAGTCCGCATAGTCCATAGTAACGACGCGGCAACGCTCCCAAAGGCGCGTTTTCTGCGCGTTCTGCTTAATAATTGCCGTAGCGTCGGCAGAACGGTCAACGAGATGCGCCTTCTCCGCACCGCGTGAAAGCGCCTCAAGTCCGAGCTGTCCGCTACCCGCGAAAAGGTCGAGCACGTGTGCGTCGGGCAGATCGAACTGTATCATACTGAATATTGCTTCCTTAACGCGCTCTGCGGTCGGACGCGTTGCCTCTCCCTCGAGAGTTGCAAGCTTTATACCGCGCGCGGTTCCTGTGATTATTCTCATTTTTTCGACTCCTGATTTTTATAAAATTCTATTATGGCATCGGCGTTTGCACCGCTTATTCCGGGAACTCTTACAAGCTCGCTCTTGTCAGCCTTTTTGATAGCCGCAATACTGCGAAAATGCGCAAGCAGGCTCTTTGCCTTTACGGTGCCGATGCCGTCTATTTTTTCAAGCGTAGAGTGCTTTAACGTCTTTGACTTTGCCTTCTCCATCCGTCCTACCGTATAGCGGTGGACCTCCTCCTGGAGCTTATACACAAACTGAAATACCGCTTGCTCGCGCGCTATACTTATCTCACTCACGTCGTCGGTAAGCGCACGCGTTTTGTGAAACTCGTCCTTGACCATACCGAAAACGGGTATCTCACAGCCAAGCTCGCGCATCAGCTCGCGCACGACGGATACGTGTCCCTTACCGCCGTCAAGCAGGATAAGGTCGGGCGGTGCGCCGAACGAACCGTCGGACAGATGCGACAGTCTGCGCGATAACGCCTCGCGCATCGCACCGTAGTCGTCGATGCCGTCGGTGGTTTTAATTTTAAACGTGCGGTATTCGGATTTGTTGAATTTCGTGCCGTCGGTGACTACCATACCCGCGGTTATATTATCCTTGCCGAAGTTTGATACGTCATACGCCTCGATACGCTCGGGTACGACCTCAAGCGCCAGCATAGAAGCAAGCTTGACGAGCATTTTGTTGTCCTTCTCGGACTGCGCCTTATAGAGCATCGCCTGCTGCTTTGCGTTGTCGTATACCATCTCGCAAAGCCGTCTGCGATCCCCGCGCTCGGGCGTGCGTATATCGGGCTTGTAGCCAACGCGGGCGCGTATGGTTTCGACAAGCGCCTCGAGCTCTGTGTCGGGAAGCGTGAAATCGAGGATTATCTCGCGCGGAACGTACTCGCGGATATTGTAAAGCTCCGAGAGAAACGCTGACATATTTTCTTCGTCGATGATCTTCTCGGCAGGAAACGTAAAATGCTCGCTGAAGTCGGATCGTAGCCATGTCGTTC
>JAZNBZ010000132.1:0-4578 GCA_045587285.1 Candidatus Flemingiibacterium sp.
TGTTACTTAAATCAGCGGATTACGCAGGCTCCTTCCACCGCTAACGCGGTCCCCCTCCCTCCCGGAGGGAGGCTTTTACAACGGCATCAATATACTCACATACACCACGAAAGTTTGTGTTGATTTGATGATTTGTAAATCGTACGACTTTCAAATCGTATCCTTCAAGAATCTCCGTGCGAAATTCATCCTTCTGCTTTCCATCTGCGGTATAATGCTGTGAACCGTCAATTTCAATGATTAAATTTACCTTATGGCAATAAAAATCCGCAATGAAATCGTCTATTGGCTTTTGGCGCTGAAATCGAACTTCATATTTAGATAAAAAGTCGTACCACAAATGATTTTCTTGCGGCGTCGCGCTTTTTCGCAATTTCTTTGCAAAAGCAATATTATCTTTATTGTAATTAAGCGACATATTGACTTCTCCCAGGATTTCTTTAGATTTTATACGGACATATTACAAAATCGGCAGAAAGCAAACTCCTTCTGCCGAAAATTGTAAATATTGTTCTTGGTAATAGGTGTTAAAGCAGCGGTATACCGTTTTCCTCGCAGACGCGAACCGTCTGCTCATCCCAGATGCTTGACTGCACCTCGCCGATGTGCGCACAGCCGAGCATAAGCATACAAAGTCTTGACTGACCGATACCGCCGCCGATAGTGAGCGGAAGCTCGTCGTTAAGAAGCATCGTATGGAAGGGGAGCTTGCGACGGTCGTCACAGCCCGACAGCGTGAGCTGTCTGTCAAGCGATTCCGCGTCAACGCGAATACCCATTGAGGATATCTCAACGCCTCTGCCGAGCACGTCGTTCCAGAAGAAAAGGTCGCCGTTGAGCTGCCAATCGTCGTAGTCGGGTGCTCTGCCGTCGTGCGGCTTGCCCGAGCGAAGCTTACCGCCTATCTGCATAATAAACGCCGTTTTGTGCTCTTTTACGTACGCACTCTCGCGCTCGGAGCCGGTCATATCGGGATACATATCCTCAAGCTCCTGCGTGGTGATAAAGGACACGTCGCGCGAAAGCTCGGTGAGCAGCTGGGGGAAGCGCACGTGAAGCTTGTCGTTCGTGTCGCAGATAGCGCCGACTATCGCCTCTACAATAAGCTTAAGATAATCGAGGTTTCTCGTTTCTCTCGTGATTATCTTTTCCCAGTCCCACTGGTCAACGTATATAGAATGAAGGTTATCGAGCGATTCGTCGCGTCTTATCGCGTTCATATCGGTATAAAGACCGTTTCCGACGGAGAAGTTGTAGTTTTTGAGCACGAGTCGCTTCCACTTTGCAAGCGAGTGCACGACCTGCGCCGAGGCACCGATTGCGGGGATGTCGAAGGATACGGGGCGCTCGTAACCGTTTAAGTTATCGTTAAGTCCCGACTCCTCGGTAACGAAAAGCGGAGCGGATACTCGCTTTAAGTTGAGCGCCGAGGCAAACTCCTCCTGAAAGATCTCCTTGATATAAGCAATCGCCTTTTGCGTGTTGTACGCGTCAAGCGGAGGACGGTAGCCCTCGGGAACGAATATCTTGTTCATAATACGAATACTTCCTTAATACTCTGCGTTGCCGACTGTTCTCGGGTAGGGAAGGACGTCGCGGATGTTGGAAACGCCCGTGAGGTACATAATGATACGCTCAAAGCCGAGGCCGTAGCCTGCGTGCTTGGTACCGCCATAGCGACGGAGATTGAGATACCACCAATAGTCCTCCTCGTTGAGTCCGCACTCAGCCATACGCGCAGTGAGAACGTCGATGCGCTCCTCACGCTGGGAGCCGCCGATTATCTCGCCTACACCGGGAACGAGAAGGTCCATAGCGGAGACGGTCTTGCCGTCGTCGTTGAGGCGCATATAGAACGCCTTTATTTCCTTCGGATAGTCGGTTACGAATACAGGGCACTTGAACACCTGCTCGGTGAGGTATCTCTCGTGCTCAGTCTGAAGGTCGATTCCCCATTCAACGGGATACTTGAAGTCTGCGCCGCTCTTCTTAAGAAGCTCAACGGCTTCGGTATAGGTGACCTTTTTATATTCACTTGCCGCGAGGGTGTTGAGTCTGTCGAGCAGTCCCTTTTCAACGAAGCTGTTGAAGAATTCGAGCTCCTGCGAGCAGTTGTCGAGCACGTGGCGGATGATATACTGTATCATATCCCAAGCGAGCTGCATATTGTCGTCAAGATCAGCGAAAGCGATTTCGGGCTCGATCATCCAGAACTCTGCCGCGTGGCGAGCTGTGTTGGAGTTTTCCGCGCGGAAGGTCGGGCCGAAGGTGTATATCTTGCCGTACGCCAAAGCGTAGGTCTCGCCCTCAAGCTGTCCCGAAACGGTGAGGTTAGCGGACTTGCCGAAGAAGTCCTGCGAGAAGTCGATCTCGCCGCTCTCGGTTCTCGGGGGATTTGCCATATCGAGCGTGGTAACTCTGAACATCTCGCCTGCGCCCTCGCAGTCGGATGCGGTAACTATCGGAGTGTGAACGTAGACGAAGCCGCGCTCGTTGAAGAACTTATGAATTGCGAAAGCCGCCTCGCTTCTTACTCTGAATACTGCGGAGAACAGATTGGTTCTCGGGCGAAGATACGCCTGCTCGCGGAGAAACTCCACGGTGTGGCGCTTGGGCTGGAGGGGGTATTCGGGCGTGGACGTGCCCTCAACCTCGATGCTCGTAGCCTTTATCTCGAAGGGCTGCTTCATAGCGGGGGTAAGCTCTACGGTGCCCGTAATAACGAGTGCCGCGCCGACGTTCTGGCGAGCGATCTCGTCGTAGTTGTTTATTTTTTCACGCTCGAATACTACCTGAACACTCTTGTGGCAGCTACCGTCGTTAAGGTCGATAAAGCCGAACGCCTTGCTGTCGCGAAGATTACGCACCCAGCCGCCAAGCGTTACGGACTTACCGCCAAACGCCTCGGTGTTTTCGTATATTGAGCGAACAAAATCTCTTTTCATTATTCTATCCCTCTGCTTTTTTGTGAGAATTTTATATATACTAAATAATTATATCACCATAACCGATTTTTGTCAATCAATTTTGAAAAAATAGTCGGAAGCGGGGTGGGAATTTTGGCGAATGAAGTGAAAAACGCGGTAGGAGGGGGCTATACGCTCACGAGAAACGGGGGAAAGGGAGATAACCCGAACACCCGAAGGCCCTCAGCCGTCGCATAGTCGCCTCGCGCGCGAAGCAAAGCTTTCGCTTCCGACGCTCCCTGCTTTGGGCTGTATCGGCACTTCTCGCGTTAGCGAGAATGTGCTTCACCCATATTGCTCCCGAATTGGTTCGTGCCGCAAAAGGTCGCAGATTCGAAGCATATTACTGCAAAGCAAAAAAATTACGGACGGTAAGCCGTCCGTAAATTTTTTTGGTCGGAGTGAGGTGATTCTCATCACCCTTGCAGAAACCGCTAAAGCGGCATCTGCACGAGAATCGCTTCGCGGCTTTCTGTGATTCAAAGCCATTTCTTGCCTCACGCGGCGATTCTCGAAGGCGTTTGTCTTGTCACCCCAACTCGGGCGCAAAAAAAATTACGGACGGCAAGCCGTCCGTAAATTTTTTTTGGTCGGAGTGACAAGATTCGAACTTGCGACCTCTTGGTCCCGAAGCGTTGTATAGCAGTTTTTTCCTTAATTTGCAAGGCTTTTCGGGGCTTTCGTGTCCGAAAACGGTGCTTTCCGATACTCTCGTTCGCACTGTTTCCACACAGTCCAAGTCCGTAGATGGTCAAAGGTGTGGTCAACCCAAAATTCCAATCCAAAATCCAAGCCAATATTTGCCCAACTCATACCATCAGGTGACTAAACGGTTCACTCCGTGTCGAATTTTTCTTCTGTCGTAAGTATAACATACTTCCAATGAATAGTCAACGGTCTTCTCTCAAAACGCAAAAATTGCATCGCTGTAAGCAAAGAAAACGTTCGGCGAAAAAAGTTGGATTTATTATCAAAAAGTGCTGGACTTCCTATCTCTTCTGTGGTATGTTGTTGTGCTAACAGGAGGTACAACCTATGAAAAGCATGATAAACGAACTATGGCACGGAAACATAATTCCGCAAGAGGACAGCAGAAACAACTCAAAGGAGATGAAGGAACTACTCGCATACATGGCAAGACACCACGAGGACTTGGAAAAGACCTTCACCGACGAGCAGAAAGAGATATTCGAAAAGTTCCACGACTGCTGGGACGAGTACGTAAGCCTTGCCGAAGCAGCCATCTTCGAATACGCCTTCCGCCTCGGTGCGAGGCTCACAATGGAGGTGCAATCGGATAGCGATTAAAAATAAACGAGCGAGGGCTGACAGAAGAAAAACTGTCAGCCCTTATAGCTTTGAACGGTTGAAATATTCATAAAAATATGATACAATTAACTCATCAATAAATAAGAATTTATGAGGCAATGTCCATAATTGTATTAGCTTGCAACTTTAAGTTGCTCAAATGCAAATATAGGTTGGTGGATTTCGCTTTGCTTGTGTTGTATAATTAGTTGTGTAAAGGAGGTAAACTGTATGAGCTTTGCAGAAAATCTGAAACAACTAAGAAAAGAGAAGCAATTATCGCAGGAGGAGTTAGCGGAGATTC
>JAZNBZ010000133.1:0-2956 GCA_045587285.1 Candidatus Flemingiibacterium sp.
GTTCCGAAGGTTTCGATAAGAACAGATACGGGCTTTGCAACACCGATAGCGTAAGCGATCTGAACCTCGCACTTCTTTGCAAGTCCTGCCGCAACAATATTCTTTGCAATATAACGTGCAGCGTAGGATGCGGAACGGTCAACCTTTGTCGGGTCCTTACCCGAGAATGCGCCGCCGCCGTGTCGGGAGTATCCGCCGTAGGTGTCAACGATGATCTTTCTGCCGGTAAGACCGGAGTCACCGTGAGGACCGCCTACAACGAAGCGTCCGGTGGGGTTTACGAAGATCTTGGTGTTGTCATCAATAAGATTTGCGGGAATAATGGGCTTGATTACGTTTTCGATAACGTCAGCACGAATTTGCTCAAGCTCGACGTCTGCACTGTGCTGCGAGGAGATAACTACAGCGTCAACGCGTACGGGCTTGTCGTCCTCGTACTCAACGGTGACCTGCGACTTACCGTCAGCGCGCAGATAGGGAAGAGTGCCGTTCTTGCGAACCTCGGTAAGGCGAAGCGCAAGCTTGTGTGCAAGGGAGATAGGAAGCGGCATAAGCTCGGGAGTTTCGTTACAAGCATAGCCGAACATAAGGCCCTGATCGCCTGCACCGGTGTCGAGATTGTCGGAAAGCTCGCCCGCCTTTGCCTCAAGGGATTTGTCAACGCCGAGCGCGATGTCGGGCGACTGACCGTGAATCTGATTGAGGACTGCGCAGGTGTCACAGTTGAAGCCCTTTGCGTCGTCGTCGTAGCCGATCTCGCGTACGGTTTCGCGAACGATCTTCTGGAAGTCAACCACAGCCTTAGTGGTGATCTCGCCCATAAGCATTACAATACCGGTGGTGGTAGTGGTTTCGCACGCAACGCGCGACATAGGATCCTGCTCAAGGAGTGCGTCGAGAACTGCGTCAGAGATCTGGTCGCAGATTTTATCGGGATGTCCTTCGGTAACGGACTCCGACGTGAAAAGATGTCTTGCCATTTTAAAATCCTCCGTATAACGTATTTTAGCGGCAAAAGTAAAGCCCTCGGCAAACCGAGGGCTAAAAGGCATTATGATGCTCTCATCTCCTCGGATTTAGCACCTTTCGGTAAAACCGCAGGTTGCCGGGTTTCGTAGGGCCGGTCCCTCCACCACTCTTGATAAGATATTATTTTTTACACAAGTTATTATAGCACACAGCGCGCGTTCTGTCAAGTACTATCAGAACAATTCGACAAAAAATTTTACGATCTGCGAGCCGAACGTCATTATAAGTCCCGCTCCGACCACGCCGCCGAAGATTGACAGCGAGGCAGGCAGTTTTTTCATATCGAAAACCGATGCGACAAGCGCACCTGTCCACGCACCCGTACCGGGCAGCGGTATCGCAACGAAAAGGAAAAGTCCCCACGTAGCGTACTTTTCTATCTTCGGACGATTTTTGTCAGCCTTGGCGTACAGCCAATTGGACACCTTGTTAAAGAGCTCCACACGGCATCCGCGCATCCATTCAAGTACAGCCTTGACGAACAGCAGAATAAACGGTATCGGAAGGCAATTTCCGATTATCGAAACGATAAGCGTCCAGTGCCACGGAAGCCCGAGTGTGGTGCCGTAGGGAACAGCGCCGCGAAGCTCAATAAGCGGTACCATCGAAACAAAGAAAACGGTAAGATATTTTACGAGAAGTGACATTTTTGTACCTCTTTTATTTTATTGAAACGATCCATTCGATCCTGCCGCCAAAGACTAAAACAAGCGTCAAAACAGCGGCGACTATTATAAGAAGTCCTACGATTGAAAGAATAATCGTTGTTTTCGTGAATTTATAGGTTTCATTACCCTTCGGTACGCATTTGGTTGCCTTGAGTGCCATAGAGATTGGCTTGTAAATTATGAGTACGATAGAGGCGTTGATAAGCGTTTTCAGGGCATTGAAGGGAAGAAGAAGCGGAATTATCAGGGATGCTATCACCGAAACAGGTTGGTGAGTGTAAATAGGTGTAATCAGAAGATTAAGCGGTATCATAGCGGCAGTAGTAGCCACCACCGATGCAAAAAGGCCGATTACCGCACCGAGCATAGATTTTTTTATTTTAGGAGCATATCTGTAAACAGAGCTTCCGACCGAAACAAAGATAGCGGTCGAAAGAAAGTTCATCAAAAATCCCCAGAATTGAGTGCTGCTGAGCACAAACATCTCTATAAGAGAAACGAGCAGCGATATTACAACACCCGCAACCGGACCGAAGATCATAGACGCAACCATAATCAGTGCGTCCTTGACGTCAAAAGACAAAAATCCGCCAATACCTCCGATATGTAACACAAAAAGGCTGGCGAATGCGAGCGCTGCAAACATAGCGAGCGCAACTATTTTTCTTGTATTAAAGGCTTTCATTTTTATCCTCCATTAGTAGAAAATGAAGATAAAAAAAGTAAAAAATGCTCTTTTTTCATCTTCTCTCATCCGGACTGTAACCGTCGGTGCAGGAATTTCGCCTGCTCGGCTGTCGAAACGACAGTTCGTGGACTATACCACCGGTATGGAATTACACCACACCCCGAAGATATATAAAATCAGGGGACCGCTTACGCGATCCCCTGAAGCTTAGCATAAGCTAAAATTATTCGATGATGGAAGCAACAACGCCCGAACCAACGGTTCTGCCACCCTCACGGATAGCGAGGCGGAGACCCTGCTCGATAGCGATAGGAGTGATAAGCTCAACAGTCATATCAACGTTATCGCCAGGACGGCACATCTCAACGCCCTCGGGAAGGTTGATGATACCGGTAACGTCGGTGGTTCTGAAGTAGAACTGAGGTCTGTAACCGGAGAAGAAGGGCTTCTGACGTCCGCCTTCCTTTTCAGTAAGAACGTAAACCTGAGCTACGAACTTAGTGTGGGGGTTTACAGAGCCGGGCTTGCAGAGAACCTGACCGCGCTCGATCTCGTTCTTCTGGATACCACG
>JAZNBZ010000134.1:0-17335 GCA_045587285.1 Candidatus Flemingiibacterium sp.
CCCGACCAAATGGAGTTTTTCCGCTTTGACGGCGATGAAAATTTCGTGTGCGAGATAGTAGACAGCGGTGAGGTATTAGACGGCTTCTACGATCGCTCGTACCTTGACAAAAAGGACAAGTACAGCTCGTTCATCGGCGGCAACAACGGCAGAGTGAAGATATACGTTGAAGGCTCGCAAAAAGAGCGCGAAACGCTCGTTCTCATCAAGGACAGCTTCGGACACTCGCTCGCTCCGTTCCTTGCGATGCACTTCGACCTCGACGTTATCGACCTGCGCTACTACAAGCGTCCCATCACAGACGTGATAAGTGAGGCAGACGCAGAGAAGGTGCTCATAATCTACAATATGGATAGCCTCGTGTCGGCAAGCAACCTCACGATGCTGACGATTGGCACTAAATAAGACAAAAAAGCAACTGCATTAAGCAGTTGCTTTTTTATGCTTACATATATCTCCCATCGGGCATTCATCGCATTTCGGCGAGCGCGCCGTGCAAATATCGCGCCCGAACATCACCACGCGGTGACAAAAATCCGACTGCTTTTCGGGTGGAATAAGCGGCACGAGTATGCGCTCGATCTTTAGAGGATCTTTAAGGCTTTCGGGGTACAGTCCCACGCGTCCGCAGATGCGAATACAATGCGTATCGGTAACTATCGCAGGCTTTTTGTAGATATCGCCGAGCAGTAAATTGGCTATCTTGCGGCCAACGCCGGGGAATTTTAAAAGCTCGTCCATAGTGTCGGGCAAAACGCCGTCATACTCGTCGCGAAGCATAACGCACGCGTCCTTGATATTCTTTGCCTTGGTTTTGTAAAGTCCGCACGGGCGAACGATATTTTCAAGCTCGGTAAGCTCTGCGTCCGCGATTGCCTCAAGCGTCGGGTAGCGCGAGAAAAGCTCGCGGCAAACGATGTTTACGCGTGCATCGGTACACTGCGCGGACAGCCGTCCCATTATGAGAAGCTTCCACGCCTCGCCGCCGAATTCAAGCGCGCACACCGCCTCGGGATATATTTTTTCAAGCCGCTCGCAAAGCTCGTGTGCGAGGGCTGTTTTCTTGTTTTTCATCGCTTTTTCCTTTCGGGATATGATACTGTAATTATATCAAATCCCACGCCGATTGTCAAGCGATAGGCTACCCAAGCAGCTCGTCATACGTGGTTTCGAGCGCATCACGAATCGCGCGGAGCTGTGTGGCGCGGATATGCTGAACACCGCGCTCAATTTTTACAAGCGTTTCGCGCGTCATTTCCTCTCCCGCGAGCTGAAGCATACACACAAGCTGTGTCTGCCCGATGCCGCGCGAAAGACGCACACGGCGTATATTGGCTCCGATTTTTATTTCATCTTGCTTTATTTTCTGTTCACTCATAAAATATCCTCTCAAAATTGGACCAAATTCGGTTCGGATACTTTATTTTACCGTGGTTTCGTGATATAATGGGACTGATACGGGTCCACCATTATCAAATCACATCTTGGAGAGGTATTTTTATGAAAGTAACTTTTATCGGCAATCGCAATACGCCCGACTCAGTTTATCCCAGCCTATATTCAACCATTGAAACCCTTATTGAAAATGGTGCTGACGATTTTTACGTAGGGCACAACGGAAAATTTGACGCGCTTGTTCACAAAGCCCTAAAGAGTCTGAAAAACGCATATCCTCATATTAGGTTTGCTGTCGTTTTGACCTCGCCGGATAAAGCCGCGCCCGATATGCCGTCCGTTTTTTCCGAAGAAATGACAAAAGTGATGCCGCGCTTTGCCATAGTCAAGCGCAATCATTATATGGTCAATTTGTGCGACTGCGTCGTCGCGTATGCCGCAAATCCTTATGGGAATACCGCGAAATTATGCGAATATGCGACTCGAAAAGGCAAGCGTATTTTGTTCCTGTGATTGCACGCTCACTCCTGCTCCGCTTCCGCCACGCGCACGATGCTCACCGTCATATCGTCGCTTCGATTGTTGGCGAAAACGGCGTTGTCGAGTATCTTTTCAGCCATTATATTGAGGTCGTCCTCCCATTCGTAGGTCAAGAGATTTGCAAGCCAGATGCCGTCCTCGAGCGACTGCGCCACGCCGTCGCTTAACATAATGATAACGTCGCCGTCCGCGAGATCAAACTTGATCTGTTCCGCATCAAGCTCCCGTAAAATGCCGATCGGAACGGTTTTTGACTCGAGCTTATAGAGATTTCCGCCGCGAAGAACGAACGACGGTGCCGCACCGCTTTTTATAAAGCACGCCTCACCCGTTATAAGGTCTATCTCTGCAAGGTCAACCGTCGCGGAGCACTCGATACCGCGCGTTCTGATAAAGCCGTTGAGCATCTCAAGCGTAAGCGCGGTTCCGTTACCGCCCGTCAGCATTCGTTCGATAAATACCGCGCATAATTTCGAGGTTATCGCCGCCTCGCGTCCGCTTCCCATTCCGTCGCATATAAGCGAGTACGCGTAATCCTCACGGCTCTCAAATACAGCCGTGCTGTCGCCGTTGGCGCTCTCCGACGCCTTGACGTTGGTCGCCTTTGCCGTTTCAGTTTTAAACCTTCGGCAAGAGGTAAGCGTCATAGTAACGTCGTCCTCGTCTATACTGAAGCGAGGCGCTTCAAGGCGCGTTCCGACCGTATTTTCAATCGCTCTTCGTACGTCAGCCGCGCCTATTCTCATACGCCCAAGCTCAAGTCCGCCTATAAATATCTGCTTCTTGCGCGAGCCGTAGCAAACGACCTTCGGCGCGTCTACGTTCATATATTTAAGTGAGCGCTTTAGCGCTGCGGTCATATCCGCATCAACCTTATACTCCTCGTCGTTCACGTTTATCTGCTCGGCAAGCAGCTTTGACATAGCCTCGTAATCAAGCGCAAACGCCTCCGTTTTGTCGTTCTTATAAAGCTTTTCTATAAGCTTCGCGGTAGCGCTGTTAAGCTCGTCAAGCACCGCCGTAACGTTAAAGCATCTCTGCCGCAAAAACGGCGGTACGTCGTCGATATTCACGCGCCCGTTTTTGTAAAGCGCCGCCGTGAGCTTGCTCTGAGCGTCGAGCGTCGTCACAAGCTCGCGCTCAAGGCAATGCTTTGACATCGAGCACTTTGAGCAAAACGAGTCGAACACCCTGTCCGACACCTGCTTTAAGTCCACAACGCCCGGTCGGCGCATACGGTCGGAGAGCGCGTACAGCGTATCCGACAGATGCGAAAACGCCTCCGACAGCGAGCTCATACGCTCTGCCGTGTCGGTTTCTTTCTGTTTCGTTATCATTATATCCTCAATGCTTCCGTTATCACCGTGTTGCACGAACACCGGTATTTTCGGTAAAAGTCCAAGGTGCGCGCACGGCATAAATATCGCCGCCGCGCCTACGATATCGGGAAACAGCCGCGGCAGTATCGCGTAGCCGTCAAGCGTCAGCCCGAGCGTCATACCGATAACGCTCGCCGAGATCACCGCCAATGTGCGCGACAGCCGCCACACCGCGCCTGCCACGAGCCCCACGCACGCCATTATGCACGGTGCCGCACCGAGAGAATAAGCGATCTCGTACGCCGAGCCGATAGGATTAAGTCCGCCGCACGCAAGACCTGCAACGAGTCCGACCGCACAGGCTCGCAGGGCGCCCACCTGCGACGCCGCCCAAAGCGTTACGAAAAGCGCACCGATAAACGCAACCGAAAAGCCGAGCAGCGTCACGTCGCGAAGTGAATATACCGTAACGAACATAAGAGCCGCCGCAGACAGCTCCGTAAAGCGCTCAAGCCGCTCATCGCGCACAAACATCGGCGAGAGCACGAGCGCGAGCAGCGGGCTTATGAGAAAGCCCGACAGCAAGCCGAACAGATCGTAATATAAAAATCCGCCGGCTATAAGCCGATACAAGCCGAAAACGAGCGCGGCAAAGGCTGACACTGCAACGCGCATAATTATCGGCTCAGCAAACAGCCCTCCCTTGGCGCCGCCTCGAAAAATCGCGCCGAGCCTTGCGCGAAATCCCGATTTTCTCTCGCTTGGCTTCTGCTCCTCCCGTAAGCGTCCAAGCGCCCAGCGAAGCATAACAACGACCGTATACACAACCGCGCTTGCAAGCGAATACCCTCGGCACACGAGCGACGATGCGATAAGCCCGAGATAGCTGTACGGCAGGAATTTGTCCGTCGCGGCAAGAAATCCTATGCCAAACGGATAGCTCGAGAACACCGCGCCCGACGAGCCGAGCGCAAACGACAGCGCCGCCGTGCCGATTCCCTTTACGATATGTAATACGTCAAGCCTTGACAGGTCCACTCCCTCGTCCGTATTTTCGGCTTTCTGCTTGGCGAGAAGCATCGCAAGTCCGTCACGCAGTATTTTTTGAAGTGCCATATTTTTTACCGTCCCTCTTTTTGTTTTGCCATAATTATACACGAGCGGCGACGATATGACTGTCGCATTATGTATGTAAAATCGCGGCGAATAATGCGATATACGGCGTACGGTGCGGTAAAATGGAAAAACGGCGTGAATACGGGCAAAAATCAACGTGCGAGATGAGGCTTTTTTAGAAAATCGAGAGTTTTTTACAGACAGCATCTTGCATTTGTGCCTTATAGTGTGATATAATGTTTAGTATGATAAAGTAACTTACAAGTCGGCGCTATGCGCCGTACGATATACTAGGAGTTTTTCGATGTATAAGGTAGTCGATAAAAAAAGACTTAACCCCACCGTCACGATGATGACCGTTGAGGCGCCGCTGGTTGCAAAAAAGGCGTCGGCAGGACAGTTTATAATCCTTCGCGCAGACGAGGACGGCGAGCGTATTCCGCTCACTATCGCGGACTACGACCGCGAGGCAGGCACGGTCACGGTAATATTTCAAATAGTCGGCGCAACGACCGCGAAGCTAAACCAAAAGCAGATAGGCGACTTTCTGCCCGATTTCGTCGGACCGCTCGGTAAGGCAACCGAGCTTTCGAACCTTAAAAAGGTCTGCGTCGTCGGTGGCGGCGTCGGCTCGGCGATTGCTTTGCCGATTGCAAAGGCACTTCACGCTACGGGCTGTGAGGTAACGTCCGTCGTAGGATTTCGCTCGAAGGAGCTTGTCATTTTAGAGGACGAGTTCAAGGCAGTATCCGATAGGCTTATTATTATGACCGACGACGGCTCGTACGGCCGCGAGGGCAACGTATGCGTGCCGCTTAATGAGATGTTCGCCGCGGGCGAGCGCTTTGACGAGGTTATCGCTATCGGTCCGCTCGTTATGATGAAATTCGTCGTCGAAGCAACCCGTCCAACGGGCATTCCCTGCACTGTGTCTATGAACCCCATTATGATAGACGGCACGGGAATGTGCGGCGGATGCAGACTTATCGTCGGCGGCAAGACGAAGTTTGCGTGCGTGGACGGCCCCGATTTTAACGGATACGAGGTGGACTTCGACTCCGCGATGGCGCGCGGTACCGCGTTCCGCGACTTTGAACGCCACGCATACGAGGACGCCTGCAATCTTTTTAACAAGGCTTAACGCGAAAGGAACCGCACAATGTCAGTTAATATGAATCCCAAAAAGAATCCAATGCCGTCACAGGCGCCCGACCTTCGCGCGCGAAACTTTGACGAGGTGGCGCTCGGCTACGACGAGGCAAGTGCGCTTGACGAGGCGATGCGTTGCCTTAACTGCAAAAACACGCCCTGCGTGTCGGGCTGTCCCGTTAACATACACGTTCCCGAGTTTATCGGCAAGATAAAGGAAGGCGACTTCGAGGGCGCGTATCAGGTCATCGCAAGAACCTCGTCGCTCCCCGCCGTATGCGGACGCGTATGTCCGCAGGAAACGCAGTGCGAGGCAAAATGCGTACGCGGCTTAAAGGGTGAGCCCGTCGGCATCGGACGGCTTGAACGCTTCGTCGCCGATTGGCACAACGCTCACTGTGACAAGCCAATAGAAAAGCCCGTGTCAAACGGGCACAAGGTAGCCGTTATCGGCGCAGGTCCGTCAGGACTTACGTGTGCGGGCGACCTTGCCAAAAAAGGCTACGCCGTGACCGTATTCGAGGCACTTCACACCGCAGGCGGCGTGCTCGTTTACGGCATTCCCGAGTTTAGATTGCCCAAGGCTATAGTAAAAAAAGAAGTAGACAATTTAAAGGCGCTCGGCGTCGATATTCAAACCAACGTGGTAATCGGCAAAACGCTCACGGTTGACGAGCTTTTCGATATGGGCTACGAGGCTGTATTTATCGGCTCGGGCGCGGGGCTTCCGAGCTTTATGAATATTCCCGGCGAGAGCCTTCGCGGCGTTTATTCGGCGAACGAATATCTTACCCGAAGCAACCTTATGAAGGCGTATCTGCCGGGCGCGGCGACGCCTATTGCAAAGGGCGGCACGGTCGCCGTGGTCGGCGGCGGCAACGTCGCAATGGACGCGGCAAGAACCGCGCTCCGACTCGGCGCAGATAAGGTTTATATCGTATACCGCCGCTCGATGGGCGAGCTTCCCGCACGCCGCGAGGAGGTCGAGCACGCGCTTGAGGAAGGCATCGAGTTTATGCTTCTGACAAATCCACTTGAGATCCTCGGGTACAAAAACGAAGCAGACAAGCGCGATCCAAAAAACGGCTCGGTCATCGGTATGAAATGCGTTAAAATGAAGCTTGGCGAGCCGGACGAGCGCGGCAGACGCTCACCCGTGCCGATAGACGGAAGCGAATTTACGCTCGCCGTTGACACGGTCGTAATGTCGATAGGCACGTCGCCAAATCCGCTTATAAAGTCTACCACGGAGGGCCTCGAGGTCAACCGCCGCGGCGGTATCGTCGTCGAGGAAGCGACGGGCGCAACCACCAAGAAGGGCGTTTTTGCAGGCGGGGACGCCGTTACGGGCGCGGCGACGGTCATTTCCGCGATGGGTGCAGGAAAGGTCGCGGCGAAGGCAATAGACGAATATCTCTCAAAATAAGCGCACAAATGAAAAAGGGCTGTCCACGCTTGTGGACAGCCCTATAATTTTACGCTTTTATCTTGCTCTGCGGTTATACTCAGATTTCGGGTTTACGATCTCTCGCCAATCAAGTCCGCCGTTATCAAGCGCACAGACGAGCACCTCCGCCGTTGCGATGTTGGTAGCAACGGGGACGTTATAAACGTCGCACATACGAAGAAGATTCTGCTCCTCCTCGTTAAAGCCCATATCCTTACCCGTGTCGCGGAAGTAAATAAGCAAATCTATCTCGTTATATGCAAGGCGCGAGGTTATCTGCTGCGTACCGCCCTGCGAGCCGGAGAGCAGACGCTCGATGTTGAGTCCGGTTGCTTCGGATATATATTTTCCCGTGATGCCCGTAGCGCACAGATTGTGCTTGCACAAAATACCGCAGTATGCAATACAAAACTGCGTCATCAATTCCTTTTTCTTGTCATCTGCAATAATAGCTATTTCCATTTATCTTTTCCTTTCGTTGATATATCCGAATCGTCGGTCAGACTCTGTCGAGAAGCCGTCTTATCTGTCCCTTGACTCTGCCGCCTCCAAAGCCGTGAAACAGCGGCACGTACATACCCGACAGGCGGCTTGCCACGTTGTCAAACGCCACGCTCGCGTTGGAATTCTTTATTTGACACGCAAGCCGTCCCGTTTCAGCGCCGATCATAAGCTCGCGCTCGTACGGAACTATTCCGCAAAGCTGTATGTACGATTTGTCGATGATCTCGTTTATTCCCGGGCGGTTGCCCGCAAGCGCCGCCGCGAAATCAAAGCTGTTTATAAGCAAACGCTGGTCAAGTATGCGGCATTTTTCAAGATATTCGCCCGTCTGCCCTGCCGCGCGTATGCTTGACGGCTGATGCGACGCAACGATTATCGCGCTGTCAGCAACGCCCGAATCAAGCACCGCAGGTACTCCGAGAGATCCGGGTGTATCAAGAATAATATTGTCAAACGCCTCGATGGACATAGCGTCCTTTATTATGCCGGCAAACTCGTCTGCCGTTATGTCGCGCCCACCCTTATAAGGCGCCGGAGCAAACCAAAGATTTTTGCATCTCTCGTCTGCGAGCACGACTCTCTCAAGCCCGACGCGCCCCTTGGCTGCGTCGTAGAGGTCGTACATTATTTCATTCTCAACTCCGAGCATAAGGTCAAGACACCGCATATCGAAGTCACAGTCGCAAAGCAGCACCCTTTTTCCGCGATTTGCCAATGCCATCGCAAGGTTTGCCGCAACGGTAGACTTGCCGACTCCGCCCTTGCACGAAGTTATTAGTGTGATCTTAACCGTCGTTATGCCCTCCGTGCGGCGCCGCTTATCGCGACGTCGTTATTTTGCATCGCGGCGACAACGAAAAAGAGCGCTCCGAGCTAATAAAAAGCGTCGAAAGCGATCAATATCGCAAATTTCGCCAATGTGCCATTAATATGATACCATATTTTTGTGGTTTCTGTCAATACCTCACAGCACATTTTTCTTCGAAACAACGATTTTTTACACTTTCGACAAAAATTTTTGATTTTTTTGTCGTACTTGTCGCCCGCGCACATCCGATTTTGAAATTTTGTCGCATATCACCTCGCGTTTTGACGAAAAATCGCTGTTATATTACTTTAATATTTACAAAATAGGTATTGTATTTTTGCGCGTTATAATGTATAATATAAGTTAAAGTGTATTTAGCATAGCAAATACGAAATAAAATCCAAAGGAGTACAAAAAAATGATTAAGGAAAACATGAGATTCATAACCGAGTATGATCCCGAAGTGGGCGCGGCTATCGAAAAGGAATACGCACGTCAGCAGAGAGGTCTTGAGCTTATCGCCTCGGAGAACGTAGTTTCCCCTGCCGTTATGGCGGCTATGGGCACCGTTCTCACCAACAAGTACGCGGAGGGCTATCCCGCAAAGCGTTATTACGGCGGCTGTGAGTGCGTTGACGTCGCAGAGAACATCGCTATCGAGCGTGCGTGCAAGCTTTTCGGCGCAGAGCACGCTAACGTACAGCCTCACTCGGGCGCGCAGGCTAACACTGCGGTTTATATCGCGCTTCTTCAGCCCGGCGACACCGTTATGGGTATGAACCTCGCTCACGGCGGACACCTTACACACGGAAGCCCCGTAAACATTTCGGGCCTTCTCTACAACTTCGTTCCCTACGGCGTTGAGGACGACGGCCGTATCGACTACGACAAGGTTGAGTTCCTCGCAAAGGAAAACAAGCCCAAGCTCATCGTAGCAGGAGCATCCGCTTATCCGAGAATTATCGACTTCAAGCGTCTTTCCGAGATCGCAAAGAGCGTTGGCGCATACCTTATGGTGGATATGGCGCACATCGCAGGTCTCGTTGCGGCAGGTCTGCATCCCAGCCCCGTGCCGTACGCTGACGTCGTTACCACCACTACTCACAAGACGCTTCGCGGTCCGCGCGGCGGTATGATCCTTTGCCGTGAGGAGCTTGCGAAGGCTATTAACAAGGCTATATTCCCCGGCACGCAGGGCGGTCCTCTTATGCACGTTATCGCTTCGAAGGCTATCTGCTTCGGCGAAGCACTGAAGCCTGAGTTCAAAACGTATCAGGAGCAGATCATCAAGAACGCAAACGCACTTGCGGACGCACTCGTTGCAGAGGGCTTCGACCTCGTTTCCGGCGGCACCGACAACCACCTTATGCTCGTTGACCTTCGTTCGATGAACATCACCGGCAAGCAGCTCGAGAAGCAGCTCGACGAGGTTTACATCACCGTCAACAAGAACGCTATCCCGAACGACCCCGAGTCGCCCTTCGTAACAAGCGGCGTGCGCATTGGTACACCCGCAGTTACCTCGCGCGGCCTCAAGGAGGATGATATGCGTACCATCGCGCATCTCATCAAGCTCACGGCAACGGATTTCGAAAACTCCGCAGACTACATTCGCGCAGAGGTTACCAAGCTCTGCGACAAGTACCCGCTTTACGAGGGTAAGTAATTACAGAGAAATTGAGGGTGGTATGCGGTCGCGTATGGGAGTTACGGTCGCTTTTTAAAAAAAGCTCCGCAAAAACTTCATACAACGCATTCGCTAACAGAGTGTTTGGCTAACCGTAGCCCACGCTCTCGGTAGTCGGGGACCTCGTCGGCACCCGTGCCGACACCCCAACGACCGCATAACCAAAGTCAAGCAGCTTCACATCTTTGTAGAGTGCGTCAGTGCCGCCTTGCTGCGCTCGTCGGCAAAAGCAGCGCATAACGCACACGAACGTTTGGCGCGAGCGCAGCAAGCGCCCCTATCGTTTGGCTAATTTGGCGCGCAGCGGGGCGGCCGCGCCCGGCAACCACTCCAAGCGAGACTTCACCATCGTTCGGTGCCGTTAAACAGTTGCCGGGATGCAGGGTTCCCGGCTGCCTGTGGCGCGGTGCACGATGCTCGAAGCGTTGTGTGCACATCGGGAGCACCAAATTCCGACTTTACAATCACAAACCAAAGTTTAGCGAAGCGTTGTATAAAGTTTTTTGCCAGGCTTTATTTCAAAAAAGCCGCGTATCCCCCGCGTTCCCCTCGCGTCCCCTTCACATTCACATTCAAGGAGAACGAATATGATAAAGATAACCTCGGCTGAAATACTTTCCGTTGGAACGGAGCTGCTGCTTGGCGACATCGTCAACACGGACGCGGCGTATATATCGAGAAAATTAGCGGCACTCGGCATAAATCAATATCATCAGGGCGTTGTCGGCGACAACCCCAAAAGACTTCTTGAAACGCTGAAGATCTCGCTGTCGAGAAGCGACCTCGTCATTTTAACGGGCGGACTCGGCCCCACGTACGACGACCTCACGAAGGAAACCGTCGCAACGCTGTTCGGGCGCTCGATGTATATGCACGAGGAGAGCCTCGAGCGTATGATGCGCCGTATGGCGAGCCGCGGCATGGAAGTGACCGAGAACAACAAAAAGCAGGCACTTATGCCCGAGGGCGCAGTTATATTCAAAAACGATTACGGCACCGCTCCCGGTCTTGCTATCGAGGACGAGGAGAAAGGCAAGATAGTCGTCCTTCTCCCCGGGCCGCCCAGAGAGTGCGAGCCTATGTTCGACGAGCAGGTAACGCCGTATCTCGCGAAATTCTCCGAGAAGATTTTCTTCTCCAAGACGGTAAACATCTTCGGTATGGGCGAATCCAAGGTCGAAACCGTTTTAAAGGAGCTTATGCTTTCCTCCACAAACCCCACCGTCGCGCCTTACGCAAAGGACGGCGAGGTCCTGCTTCGCGTGACCGCATCGGGACAGAGCGAAGAGGAATGCGCCGCACTCTGCGACAAGGCAATTGAAGCCATAAAGCGTACTGACGTCGGACCGTTTATTTACGGCGTTGACGCGGGCTCACTTGAGGCGGCGCTCGTAAACGAGCTCGTTGCGCGCGGCAAAACCGTCGCAACGGCGGAATCGTGCACGGGCGGATACGTCGCAAAGCGCATCACCAACGTAAGCGGCTCAAGCTCGGTAATCGACGGCGCAATCGTTACCTACGCCAACCGCGTTAAGGAAAAATTCGTCGGCGTTGCACACGAAACGCTCGAAAAATACGGCGCAGTGTCAAAAGAAACGGCTATAGAAATGGCGCGCGGCGTGCGCAAGCTATTTGACGCCGACGTCGGCGTCTCCACGACGGGCATCGCAGGCCCCACCGGCGGCACACCCGACAAGCCCGTCGGCCGCGTTTACGTCGCGGTATCGTACGGCGACTACGAGGAGGTACGCGAGCTTAACGTCGGCGCAGGTCTTGCAACGCGTGAATACGTCCGCTACGTTTCCGCGAGCAACGCGCTTGATTTGGCGAGAAAAGCGCTCACCAAATAACCCATCGCAGAAAGGGTATCACTATGAACACAAAACAGCTTATCACCGCGATAGAGAGCGGTAAATATACGAAAATCTTCACCGAGCTTTACGGCGCGGAAAGCATCGAAGCGCAAAGCAAGCGCTACATCGCCGCCGTGAACGAGTTCGCGCGCCTTTACGGCGCAGAGCGTGAGGTGTCGCTGTTCTCCGTTGCCGGCAGAAGTGAAATTTCCGGCAACCATACCGACCACAACTACGGTCGCGTGCTCGCGGCATCTATTAACCTCGACATCATCGCCGTCGCTTCTCCGCGCGACGATATGAAAATAAGCATCAAGTCCGAGGGCTTCCCAAAGGACGAGGTAGACATCACCGATCCGACAGTTGACGAGGCGCTTTACTACACGTCAAAATCTATCATCTCGGGTATGTGCTCGGGCTTTCTCAAGTACGGACATAAGGTCGGCGGATACGACGCCTACACCACGTCGAACGTATTCAAGGGCTCGGGGCTTTCCTCCTCGGCGGCGTTCGAGGATATGGTCGGTCTTATATTAAGCGGCTTTTACAACGACGGACAAGTTGAAAACGCGGAGATCGCAAAGATCGCACAGTACAGCGAGAACGTATTCTTCGGCAAACCCTGCGGTCTTATGGACCAGATAGCGTGCGCCGTCGGCGGATTCGTTGCAATAGACTTCAAAAACCCTACGGAGCCGATAATCGAAAAGCTTCCCTTTAACCTTGATGCGGCAGGCTATAGCCTCTGCATCGTCAACACGGGCGGTAACCACGCGGACCTCAACAGAGATTACGCGTCCGTTCCTGCGGAAATGAAGAAGATCGCGTCTTATTTCGGCAAAAAGGTTCTGCGCGACGTGAGCCTTGATGATATAATGAAGAACGTCAAGGACCTGCGCGCGTACGCGGGCGACCGCGCAATAATGCGTGCTATCCACTACATAAACGAAAACGAGCGCGTGGATATGCTCACGGATGCACTCAAGGCAGGCGACCTTGATGCGTTCTTTAGGGGCATTCTCGCATCGGGCGACTCAAGCTTTAAGTATCTGCAAAACGTTTACACGGTCAAGAACGTCAAGGAGCAAGGCATCTCTCTTGCGCTTTGCGTTGCGGAGAATACGCTCCGAAGCAAGTCTGCCGCGTGGCGCGTACACGGCGGCGGCTTTGCCGGAACTATTCAGGCATTCGTCAAGACCGAGGACGTTCCCGCCTTCAAAAAGGCTCTTGACGGCACCTTCGGCAAGGGCGCAACGACCGTCCTTCGCGTTCGCCCCTACGGCGCTATACGTATAGAATAATGGCAAAGCATAAGAAAAATAAAAAGAAGCATAACGTAGCTGCGGCATCAGCAAGTCCACTGAAGTCGCAGCTAAAGCGCTTTAATTGGAAGCGTCTGCTTCTTATTATACTCCTGACGGTTTTGGTTTTCGGTGTTTACGAGGCGCTTATATCGGCTAATTTCCTGCCGATCGGCGGAATTCCGATAATTATGCCCGTTTATTTTATAATCACAACGGTGCTCCTATGTGCCGTGCTTATCCTCAACAGCGGCATATCAACCAAGGAGGTCACCCCCGAAATGCTTCGTATGAGCGAGGACGACGACAGCGCGCACCTTGAAGAAATATGCGCAAAGCTCAATGCGCGCAAAAAAATCGCAAAAAAGCTTATGCTTGTGATTCTGCCCTTCCTTTTTGCGATTTTGTTCGACGTCATATACCTCTTTTACGGCGATCTCCTGACAGACGCGCTGTCCGCTCTCGGAGGCTCGACACAATGACCTTCACCGTATACACCCTCGCGTCAAGCTCCAAGGGCAACTCGATATACGTTCGCCTTGGCGACGACGAGATACTTATCGATGCGGGTATAAGCTGTAAGCGGCTTTCCGACGCGCTGAAAAGCATCGACACGGATATATCGCGCATCAAGGCGATATTCGTCACGCACGAGCATTCCGACCACGTTTCGGGACTCGAAACCGTGGCTAAAAAATACGGTATACCCATACACATAACCGAGCCGTCGGCGCGCGCATATCTCTGCTCGTCAAAAACGGCAAGCGCGGCATCCGTGGCTATTATCCACCCGATTTTGTTTGAGGAAAGCGTCGGCGCACTCACCGTGCGCTCGTTTGCGACACCGCACGACAGCGCGGCAAGCGTGGGCTACGTTATAAGCGACGGCACGCCCGAGCATACGGTTGCGGTTGCGACGGATATCGGCACGGTCACGGACGAGGTGAGCGACGCGCTTATCGGCTGTGAAAACGTTATTTTGGAGTCCAACCACGACGAAAATATGCTGCTCTGCGGTGCTTATCCGTACGAGCTCAAGCGGCGCATTTTATCCGAGTGCGGACACCTTTCAAACGAGGCGGCGGCTGTGTTCGTTTCGCATCTTGCGGCATCGGGCACGAGGCGCATAATGCTTGCGCATCTCAGTCAGGACAACAACCTGCCCGAGCTTGCCTACCACTCATCTCTCGAGGTGCTTCTTGGCAGTGACGTATTTTTAGCTGTCGCCGCGCCGAGCGAGCCTACGAAATTAGTATAAAGACGAGGAAAACGTATGCTTCGAGTTCACATCGTCCACGTGGGCACAATAAAAGAAAAATATCTCACCGACGCCGTGGCGGAATACGAAAAAAGACTGTCGGCGTACTGCTCGGTCGATAATATCTCCGTCAAGGAGGAGCGTCTTTCGGATAGGCCGTCTGCCACGGAAATAGCAACAGCCCTCAAAAAAGAGGGCGAGCGCATACTCGCCGCGCTTCCGCAAAGGGCGTACAGCATCGCGCTTTGCGTTGAGGGCAAGCAAATGTCGAGCGAAAAATTTTCCGAACGGCTTACAAGCGTCGCAAACGAAGGCTTTTCGGACGTTTGCCTTATTATAGGCGGCTCTGACGGACTTTCGGACGAGGTCAAAAACGCCTGCCGTATGCGGCTTTCCGTGTCGGAGATGACGTTTCCGCATCAGCTTATGCGCGTGATTTTGCTCGAACAGCTCTACCGCGCGTTCAATATCGCGGCGGGCGGAAAATATCACAAGTAGAAATCCCGTTATTTGTATTTAATTACATTTATTAGGAAATATAGAATATGACGAAAATTCCCGAATACTTCGCCGGAAGCGCAGACGTCTGCGTCATCGGCGCAGGTCACGCAGGCGTTGAAGCCGCCCTTGCCTGTGCAAGGCTCGGTCTTTCAACCGTCCTTTTCACAATAAATCTCGACGCTATCGCGAATATGCCCTGCAATCCGTCAATAGGCGGCACGGGCAAGGGCCATCTCGTTTACGAGATCGACGCGCTTGGCGGCGAAATGGGACGCGCTGCGGACAAGGTTATGCTGCAAAGCCGAGTTTTAAATCTCGGCAAGGGCGCGGCAGTTCATTCAAAGCGAATTCAGGCAGACCGCGCCGAGTACAAGAGAATAATGAAGCAGACTATCGAACAAACGAAAAATCTGCGCCTCATTCAGGCGGAGGTTACCGATATTCGTTGTGAAGAAACGCCCGACGGCAAGCGTGTTTCAGCTGTCGTAACACAGCTTGGCGCACGATGGGAATGTAGGGCGGCGATAATCTGCTCGGGTACGTTCCTGCGCGGCAAGGTCATCGTCGGCGAGGTGGCGTACGCCTCCGGCCCCGACGGTATGCTGCCCGCAAACGAGCTTACGGCAAACCTCGAGCGCGAGGGCATCGTTACGATGCGCTTCAAGACGGGCACACCTGCGCGCGTTCACCAAGACTCCATTGATTATTCAAAGCTCGAAATTCAGCCTGGCGACGAGCTTGTAGAGCCGTTTTCGGTGGATTCCGACCGCGAGGAGTTAAATTCTCGCGAGCAAGTTCCCTGCCACATCGTATATACAAACGCAAGCACGCACGAAATCATCAGAAATAATATGCACCGCTCTCCGCTTTATTCGGGTGTTATCGAGGGCGTTGGCCCGAGATACTGTCCGAGTATCGAGGATAAGGTGATGCGATTTGCCGATAAGGAGCGTCATCAGCTTTTCGTTGAGCCGATGGGGCGCGACACGAAGGAAATGTATATTCAGGGCTTTTCCTCGTCGCTTCCCGAGGAGGTACAAATGCAGATGCTACGCTCACTTCCGGGCTTTGAGAACGCAGAAGTGATGCGTACCGCGTACGCTATCGAGTACGACTGTATTGACCCCACGCAGCTCTATCCTACGCTCGAATTCAAGGCGATTTCGGGACTTTACGGCGCGGGACAGTTCAACGGAACCTCGGGCTACGAGGAAGCCGCCGCACAAGGACTCGTTGCGGGAATAAACGTTTTTCTGAAGCTAACGAACCAAGAACCTATGATCTTGACGCGTCAAAGCTCCTATATCGGCACGCTTATCGACGATCTCGTCACTAAAGGCACGAAGGAGCCGTACCGAATTATGACCTCTCGCTCGGAATTCAGGCTTCTGCTTCGTCAGGATAACGCCGCAGAGCGCTTGACACCGATAGGCAGACGCGTGGGGCTCATTTCCGACGAGCGGTTTGCGGCGTTTGAAGCCGAGCAAGCGCTCATAAAGCAAGAGATCAAGCGCCTTGAGGGCACCTCCGTACCGCCAAGTACCGAACTTGCAAAAATACTCGAGAAAAACGGCTCAACTGCCGTTTCGACGGGCATCCGCCTTGCAGATCTGCTGCGCCGACCGGAGCTATCGTACGAAAAGATTGCTCCTGTTGACACCACGCGTCCGGAGCTGCCTGCGCGCGTACAGATGCAAGCGGAAACAGCAATAAAATATGCAGGATATATTAAGCGTCAGCTTGCAGAGGTCGCGCGCACGGCAAAGCTTGAGGAAAAGCGCCTTCCCACGCCGTTTGACTACGGTACGGTCAAGGGAATACGCCTCGAGGCAACGCAGAAGCTGAATAAATTTCAGCCGACGAATATCGGTCAGGCATCGCGAATTTCAGGCGTTTCGCCCGCCGATATTTCAGTGCTTCTCATCTATTTTTCATCACAAAAGAAGGACGTGGCAGACAATGATAAATAAGTCTGAATTTTCTGAAAAGTTAGCTGTGTGCCTGACAAAAAACGGTCTTGCCGAATTCGCGGCCGACGATATTTTCGATAAGCTTTATTCGCTCACCGAGCGTATGCTGACGGTCAACGAATATATGAATCTCACAGCCATTACGGATATCGACGGAATCGTTTTAAAACACTATGTAGACTCGCTTACGGTTTCAAAATATATCCCGTCGGGTGCGTCGGTGATCGACGTAGGCTGCGGTGCAGGATTCCCCTCGCTTCCGCTAGCTTTCGCCCGTCCTGACGTTACCGTAACCGCGCTTGACAGCACTGCAAAGCGGATAGCGTATATCAACGAAACCGCAGAGATGCTCGGACTTACCAATATCACCGCAATAACCGCGCGTGCGGAAGAGCTCGCAAATTCGCCGGACTTTCGTGAAAAATTCGATATTTCCTGTGCGAGAGCCGTCGCTCGGCTCAACGCGCTGTGTGAGCTTTGCATTCCG
>JAZNBZ010000135.1:0-1852 GCA_045587285.1 Candidatus Flemingiibacterium sp.
GGTAGCCGGGCCCCACATCCCGGCAACTGTTTAGCGGTTGTCTGACGATGGCAATATCCCGCTCTGAGTGGTTGCCGTGGGCGCGCAGACGCTTCGCTGTGCGCGTCGTTAGCCTTACGCATCATAATCGCGCGGCGCGTGCTACCTTTGGCGCGAGCGTAGCGTTGCGCATATACGCAAACGCCAAAGATGTGAAGCTGTTTGAATTTGATTACACGGTCGTTGGGTCACCGACACGGGTGTCGGTGGGGCCCCGACTACCGAGAGCGCGGGTACCGTTTAGCCAAAGCCTCTGTGGCGGCGAAGCCAATTAAAGTTTTTGCGGAGCTTTTTTCAAAAAGCGACCGTTTCCTCTTAACAATCATTCAGTACAATATAATATCAAGGAGATATAACACATATGGTAGAACAATTTTACACCGACCTCGACGGACTTCTTCGTATTCCGAGCGTCACCGAAACGGGCGATGAAACGTACCCGTTTGGCAAGAACTGTGCGGACGCGCTTGACTATGTGCTCGCGCTTTGCGAGGGCTTCGGCTTCCGTACCAAAAAGTGCGGCAATATGCTCGGCTGGGCAGAGATCGGCGAGGGCGAGGAGATGATTGGCATTTTGGCGCATCTCGACGTCGTACCCGCAGGCGCTGATTGGGATTATCCGGCGTACGCGCTGACACGCGTTACGGTTGACGGCGAGGAGCGCCTCATCGGACGCGGCGTGCTCGACGACAAGGGACCTGCGCTTATGTGCATCTACGCGATGCGCGTGCTCGCTAACGCGAAAATCAGATTAAGCCGTCGCGTACGCATCATCTTCGGTCTTACCGAGGAGGCAGGCGAGTGGCGCGATATGGAATACTACAAACAAACAGAGGAGCTTCCGACGTTCGGCTTTACGCCTGACGCTAATTTCCCCTGCGGATACGGCGAGAAGGGTATTTCCGTGTTCGAATTAAAAATGCCGATTTCCGTTGCTGGCATCGACTCCGTTTCGGGCGGTCAGGCGTCGAATATGGTGCCCGACAAGTGCGAGTGCACGGTCGGCGGTGAAACGTTCGCGGCGGCGGGCGTGTCGGTACACGGAAGCACTCCCGCGCTCGGTGTAAACGCTATCATTGAATGTATGAAGGCGGTAAACGAGAAGTCGCCTTGTGCGCTTTCCGAGTTTATTGTAAAGAAGTTTAGCGAAAAGTGCGACGGCGCGGGGCTCGGCGTTAACACCTTCGACAGCGAGAGCGGCGAGCTTACGTTAAACCTCGGCGTTATCGAGCTTCGCGGCGACGAGGTCGTTATGACCGTTGACATCCGCTATCCAGTAACGAAGAATTACGACGCTATACTCACGATGCTCACGGCAAACTGTGCGCAGTACGGCGTTACCGTTACGCCGTGCGGCAACAAGGCGCCCGTTTATATGGACAGAAACGGTTCTCTGATAAAGACGCTCCACGAGGTTTACTGCGACGTGACGGGCGACGACACCGAGCCCTTCACGATGGGCGGCGGCACGTACGCACGCGCTATGCCGAATATCGTTTCCTTCGGCCCCGTTATGCCCGGCTGTGAGGAGACCGCGCATCAGAAAAACGAGTACATCACCGTTGACAACGTTGACAAGGCTGTCCGCATCTACGCGCAGACGCTGCTTAGGTTGATGGATATATAGATGGTGAAACGCGACGTATAAGGAGAACGCGGCTTTTTTGAAAAAAAGCCTGGCAAAGAACTTTATAGGGCTTCGCTGCCACAGAGGCTTTGGCTAAACCGTTATCCACGCTCCCACCAGTTGGGGACCTCGTCGGCACCCGTGCCGACACCCCAACAACTGTTTGACGGCAATCGAAGTATTATC
>JAZNBZ010000136.1:0-13471 GCA_045587285.1 Candidatus Flemingiibacterium sp.
CTTTCGTGTGTACCCGAGATCTTCTTCGCAATGCATATACGGGTCACACATAGAACCCGTTCCGATCATACACGGCTTGCGTTTTCTCCGCAGAGCATCTTCCAAAAGCTCGGTCGCATTTTGCTTAACAGCAATGTCCTCAAATATGTGATCCATCTGATAGCAATCGGATCGACTATCGCAGTAGATGCACCCGTGAGTGCAACCTCTGTAGATGTTCATTCCGTTTTTAGCGGAGAGAATGGTTTTCGATTCTATGAAATGCATTTTACTTAATGTCTTTGTTCACTTTCAGGGCAATGCCTTGTATCTCGATTTTGCTCGGCTTCAGCTCGCGGCGCTCCTTGGGATAGGACTTGTTCTCTGCAAGCAGCCAGGGGCGCCCATTTTCGCGCTTCATAAAGCGTTTGAGTGTCGTGCCCTCATCTGTGAGCACGGCAACCACTTGCCCGTCATAAGCCTCCTGAGCGCGTTTAATGAGGACAAGATCGCCGTCATCAATGCCGATGTCGATCATCGAATCGCCCGATGTGCGGAGCAGATAGCAATCGCCGTCAAGCCATTCCTCGGGAATGGCAACGTAGCCTTGTATCTCCTGTCGGTTGTCCTCGGGAGTGCCACATACAATAGAACCAACAATGGCAAGGCGGCGGAAGGCTGTCTTCATCGACTCCTGACCTTTTACGGAAAGTGTGTCCTTGCCGTTATACTTAACAATACCACGGTCGCGCAGGGTGGTCAGATAGCGGTAGCCAACGGAATTGCTCATCTCCATATACTCAAGGATGTCCTTGAACTTGGGCGACTCACCGTTGTTTTCTCTTACGTAGCGGTGAATGAACTCCGCCATTTGATTCAGTTTTTCTTCATTCATCCGCTTCATAAACGCCTCACAAAATTCAATCAAGAATAAAAGAACTTGAACTTCTTTTATAAAAGTATAACACAGAGGTCGGATTTTGTCAATAGGTTTTTCGAAAAAATTACGAGGTGGCATTTTTGAGTGCCACCTCGTCGCAACTTGCGATAAAGTTTGTAACCTCGCGCCATCTTGGCACGAAGTGGTGTGGTTGGTTTTCAACCAGACCAAAGGCTCATTTTGAGCCTTTGATTTTCATCGGGTCATTTTGACCCTTTGCTTTTCAGTGGTCCATTTAGCCCATTGATTTTTCATAGATCAACGGGCTGTTTTCGCCCGATGATTCTGTCCTCTGTTTGGACGAAAAATACGCAAAATTGCGTGTATCTTTCGTGTTTTCTTCGTCTTTTTTTCGTGTTTTCTTCGTGTTTGTACATTTTGGGGGTCGAATGTTCGTCCATAAAAGTGTAAACAAACGCAAAAAGTTCGTCGGTAAAAGTGTATAGCAATGCCAAAAGTTCGTCCAAAAAATGTGATTTGGAGAGAGAGGCATGTTCCCATGTCATAAAAGTGCCGCATGCGGCAAAAAAATTAGATGTGCTTGAGGATAGAGGAAAGGATGGCTCGTGAGAATCATCCTTTCACTTTATTCAGTTGCCCTTTGGCGTTTCCGTTTGTCCTTTGTCGCCTCAAAACTCACGTTTACAAGGAACTGCACCACATCATCGGGTGCATCGGGAAGAAGCACCGAGATCCAATGTAGCTTGTTCATATGGTACGCTGGGTACACTCCATCGGCTACACCGAACGAGCCGTACATCTCTGTTGGTAGTTTCAGATTGACAACGTCGATAACTTCGTCGCTGTCAAAGCCAAACTTGCGCCGTGATACGCGCATCATAATGGCATACCACTTGCGATTATCCGCGTGCCGCAGTACCGCCGTCTCAAAATCTTCGTCAAACGGATAGCCCGGCGATGTGCCGTATGTATCAAGGCAGTGTTCAAGAAATTGTTGTTTTGTCATTAGTTATCCTATCTCTATGTCGCAATGTTTTTTTGTTTTTTTGGCAGAATTATATATTGAATAATAATATATCCCCAAACAGAATTAAAGCAACTCAGCATCTATTATACTATTAAGTTCCGCATTTACTTTTTGCTCGTATTGAATTGCATCTAAGCATAATTTTTTTACATTTTCGGGATAAGAATTGTTGCATCGCATATATTCCAAAACCCTGAAAACATAAAAAGATAGAATATTAGCGATTATTCTGAGAGAATGAGCGTAGTCACTAAGCGTATTTTCATTGCGACCAGCCGCAAAAAGCTGGCACTTTATATCATTCAATCCGGTATAATCCAGATGACAATAGTGACTCGTCAAAGCATATGTAGACAAAGATCCAAGTTGCGCCTCGTATTCCATATGGCTTGAGGCTAACTCCTTTAGCAAAGATTGATATGACCATTTTTTCTTCAGTCTGTCCTTGAAAGATCGGGCGTACTGATTTTGAATTTGGTTTATCTCCTCTTCTGATAACAGCATTGACTCAAATGGTTTTGTGCTATTCTTTGTGAATTGTTTTAGTATCGTTATTGCCTCTTGGGCTTTTCTGTGATCATTCAATCTATCTAAATCCGGCATTATAACTCGGTACTCTGTATATTTTTCTTTACGTTCTTCTTCTGAACCCGTCATCAGATAGCAATATCGTATAGTTCCTTCCATCGTACAACGAAGTATTATATCAGCTTCAAACAGTCCACCGTTTTGTAGGAGAACCAACACGCTTTCGCTATATGAATGTAATACGGTAAAAAGGGGAACCGTAATGTCTTGTCCAAAAGCGAATTCTTCTCTATAAAGAGGTGCCAATGAGAAAAACAGATTTTTTATGTAGCTATCTGTGTTACTTATGTGCAATTGCAGTTTGTCGTGCATTTTCACCTCCAACTTGTCAAAAAACACGGTTACATTTTGTTTATGCAGGTGCAATAGTTTATTATTGCGGTTCTCAATTTTCGGCATGCTTCGTCAGTGAGAATCAAGTATTCCTCACTATTCAAACGTTTGAACTGATATTGTCTATCATCATTCAATTCTTCTTGGACATGCGCGAATATATTTCTGTCATTTAAAAGGTTTATGAAATCAGAAATTGCTGTATATGTAGCGTCCTTTCCGTTGATGGCTTTATAGGTTTTCAATAATACCTGAAAATTCTTGTTAGAATCTGTGATACTAACATTGTTAACTAAATTGGCTAATTCATAAGATTTATAATCAGATTTTACTGTTTCCCAAGCCCTTAACCCGCTATGAAAATCACAACCCCAAAAGTCATTTATTTTTTTTGATTGTCCTTTGTAAGAATCGTAGTAAAGCTTTGCACAACTATCAGCAAGTGCTTTCTTTTGTTGATCGGAATCAATTTTTTTATATAGTTCTGCCACCTTGGATTTTATAATATTATCCAATTCGGCTACACACCCCAATACAATTCCTCGAGTTGAAAGAGGTGTGTTTGAACGTTTTATCATTTTATTAATCAACTGATCAAGCAATAATAATATTTCGTTCTTGTTTTCATCTCTTACTGCAAAAAAGACCCCTTGATATTCGCCACTTGTTCTGTTGCTTTGGATCGCTTTTGAGTCAGAGGAATAAAACAAAATATCTGTCAAATGATTTTCACGAATTTTTTGAATAAATTCGGGTCCTTTATCTACTTTTCCAAATTTTAAATCAACTAAAAACAAATCAACATCGTCAAGTGGATTCTCATCTAATTCACTTATTTCCTCGTATCTTTCGTGAGTTAGTAAATATCCTTCTCCTGCTAATTTATTTTCGATTATTTCAATATAGTCTTCATACAAATCGACTTCATCATCAATAACAATTACTTTATACGTCAGATCTTTTAACATAATTAACCTCTTATTTCTTCCAACTCAATATGACAGAAACACCAGAACCATCATTGGACTCAATACTGATGGCACCTTTAAATTCCTTCATTTGTTTTTTGGCGTAGTATAAACCTAAGCCTGAGCCATTAGTTGTAGTGACACCAAATTCAAAAAGTGAATTGATATCTTTAATGGAAGCATCAATTCCTTTACCATCATCCTTGAAAACTAATGAATAGTAATCCGGAGCAGAATTATCTATAATAATGGAGAGATGTCTTGCCTCAGCTTTTATTGCATTGCCAACAATGTTATCAATCATCATAATGAAGGACAGCGGTTTGATTTTCAATTTGTGGCTTGACATAACATCACCTGTGCATTCAATGACAATATCTTCGTTACCGTAAATGCAACAGAGAACATTCTTAACGTATTCATCCATAAACGCAGTTAAATCGATTACTTTAATTGCGTCATTATCATCAATAACTCTTCCTGCCTTTGAAATAAGTTTGGAAACTGAAAGGATTCGCTGATTGGAAGTCGAAGCTTTTTCCAGTTTTTTTCTTGCATCGATTGACAGTTCGGCGAGATTATTAATCTCGTCTAAATTTTCTTTTACACGATTTGACATATTGTAAATACTATGAACTGAGTTCATAATATTTTTATCTTCAACATCACTTACATTAAGAATATATTGGCTCCGGCGTCTTTCGCGATTGGCAACAACCTCTGCTTCTTTTTGCTTCTTTTCAGCTTCTTTCTTTGCTTCTTCGGCGCGTTTAGCTTCTTCCTCTGCCTTACGACGTGCTTCTTCCTCTGCCTTGCGCTTTTTTTCTTTTTCATCTACCAGATATTGGGCATATGCAGTGTTTTGGGAACGAATTTTTTGACCTATTTCATTTCTCACTTTAAACAATGTGTTTACAATAGGATCTACAATAGATATTAGAAGTTCTACTCGCTCATCCGCCAAGAAATCCTGTCTGCTCGATGTCGCAATATCGGGCAGATCATCATCATCTAAAATATCAAATGATATTTCGCCCTCAATATAGTCAGCCATTGTCTGCGTACTTCTTCGCATATCAAAATAATTGGCAACGGCTAATTTATTTCTAACATATAAACGCAATCGGTTTGGTTGATACACATCGTTTCTAATAAACTGCGGATCAACAGCGTGCTTACTTTCAATGGTAGAATGAACACCGATCCATCCGGTCAAACGGTATTCTTTCGTAACCACATCACCGTTTTCCGTATGAAAATCTTGTTTTCCGGACACAACAAAATTTTCAGGGTTAATCACAAGCGTAGGGCGTATTTCATCCGCAATATGCGGATATTGAGAAGCCCATTTAAATGCAATGCCCTTTGACATTCTACTCGTCATTTGCATGGTAGTGTTATCATACATTGCATAAAAGTTTTTGAATGCGATAGCCTTTTCGACTTTTTCAAAAAAAACTGTTTGATTTCTTGTGTTTTTTACAGCAACAAAAATATTAACATCAAGAGCATACAACAAATAGAAGTCGGCAAACACCTGCTTAAGCGCCTCTATTCGCTTTGCTCCGTTCCGGCGTAAATCTACATCATTCAATTTGATCGTTGTGCCGTGTTCAAAGGATTCCCAAATATTTTGATTAACAAATCGTATCGGCTCTTGAACACGATCCATTTTAGGAAAATCTGAATCTCTATATATACCGAGATTAATTCTCCATTGATTAACAGATTTGCTTCCTATCTTCTTAGTTGCAATATAATAATTGTTTGACAGAAACAAGGCTGCAAGTTTACCAATACCCTTGCGTCCCATTACATTTTTTCTATCCTCCGCAAGAATATCGGTATCTTCTCGTTTGTTTCTTCCGATCCAAACATACTTTTCTGCTAAATCATTATAATCCATACCCATACCATCATCCATAATCTCAATGACGGAATGAGCCTTATCGGACATATCGATATATACATATACATTTTTAGCTTTTGCATCTAATCCATTAGCGACAAGTTCCGAAATTGCTGCCGCAGAATTATTATACAAGTTCTTACCCAACAGTTTCAATGCAGAATAAGAAAAGTTAAAATATATTGCATTATCGGTATTTCGTGACTTAATAATATTTATATTTTGAGAAAAAGAGTCTTGTCTGTCCATAAACAACTATCCCTTCAATATAATATCTATGTGTTCAGCCAATGCCATTGCAAGTAACGGTGGAACGGCATTGCCAATCTGTGTAGTAACGTGAACCTTACCACCATCAAACTGAAACCAATCGGGAAACGACTGAATACGTGCTCCCTCTCGGGGTGATAATGCTCGGTTTTGAGAATAATGAATGCACCTCAAGCCGGACGGAGTCGCCAAATTGTTTGTAATCGTAGTAGAAGGTTGATCTTCAACCAATCTCCCGTAAGTATTTGCATATCCGGAAGTTAGTTTGTATTTTTCGTCTATGATTTTTTCTTCTACCAGCTTATTAAAATCATTTTTTCCTTGCCCTTGCTTTACATTTTTGATAACTGTTTGAATTTTATCACCATATGTACCGCAAAAATGGCAACTCAAAACTTTATTATCTCCGCGAAGTAATTTTTGGTATTCATTCTGTGGCTCACTACTATATTCTGTGATATTTTCACCTTCATTAAGCGTGGGCAAATCAGAAATGGCATCTTTGATACATATTGGCGTTTCACAAGTTTTAGCAGGGAAAGTCCACTCTAAATCCAAATCATTACGTATCCCCACAATAAATACTCTCTCTCGATTTTCGGGAACACCAAAGTCTACAGCATTTAATGTATCATATTTAATATTATAACCAAAATTGCCGTCAATGTTCTCAAATTTACGCTTGATAACATCAATAACTTTATCCCCATATCCCTTTATAATAGGTTTTTTCTTTTTCTTTATTACTCCATCTTTTTCTTCTTCGATAATTTTGTATTTGATTTCTCCGTTTTCATCTCTCTCATAAAAGGTTTCTTTCATAGAGAGAATACCGGTAACATTTTCAAACAAAAACATTCTTGGTCTGATGATTTTAAGCAACCTCAAATATTCTTCATATAATACCGCTTTTTCATCGTAACAACGTTGACCAACGGTGCTAAATGATTGACAAGGAGGACCTCCAATAACAATATCAACAGTTTGATCCCCGATTAATTCGATAATTCGTTTTTCTTCCAACTTCTTGATATCACAATTTATCATACTGATATCGGTATAGTTTTTTTCAAATGCTTTTGCTGCGTGTGAATCAAATTCATTGGCAAAAACAAATTCATTATCCAAGTTTTTGACAAACTTACCATCTTGCATACGATAGTAAAAGCCGAAGGTCAATCCTCCTGCGCCGGAAAATAAATCAACTATTCTCATTTTTAATGCTTCTCCTTTAAAATTGATTTTCCGACGATCAATCGGTTTTCATAAAAGTCTTTCAGCAATTCTTTTTATTAAAGGCACACAAACAGAATTGCCAATTTGTTTATATGCGTCATCAATTGTAATAGTGTTAGGAAAATAAAACTCTTTTGGGAAGCCTTGAAAGTCAAGACATTCGCGCAAAGTGAGCTTTCTTATTCCAAAATCATCCCATACGACAGGTACTCTATCGGGATAAGTACCCATATTTGCCGTAAGTGTAGGGCACATTTGATTCTTCGTCCAACGCACCTCAGTATCCGTGATACGATAAATAGCGTTTCTATCTCTCATTTTGCTCGCGAGGTAATCAAACATTTGCGTATCATTGTAGTAATACACATCGTTCTGCCGTTCGCCACGATGGATAATATCAGCTGAATGCAAGGTTAATTCCGTTGGCTCTGGATGCTGATACAAACGATGCGCAATATCATCTCTCACCGCAACAATGTAAATGCGCTTTCGTATTTGCGGCAAATTACCATATTCGTTCGCTATCATCACTTTGTAATAAACGGAGTATCCAAATTGAGCGAGGGAGTTGAAAATCACAAGAAATGTTCTACCTTCATCGTGTTCCATAAGGTTTGGGACATTTTCAAGTAAAATAACCTTTGGGCGTTTTGCATCAACAATACGTGTAATTTCAAAGAATAGATTTCCTCGTTTATCCTCAAAACCCCGTTGCCTTCCCGCTATCGAGAACGGTTGGCACGGAAAACCCGCCGTTAGCACATCAAAATCGGGAATGTCTGCAACAGATACTTTGCGAATATCCGCTTCGACAAGGTAGGAATCGCCAAAATTATGGCGATATGTTTTGCAAGCGGCGGCATCATATTCATTTGCCCAAACAATGTCATAGCCTGCTTGTTTGAAGCCAATATCTATACCGCCTATACCACAAAACAAACTACACACCTTCATATGCAAATTCCTCTATTCTTAGATCAAAGGATATCAGCTAACTTAACCTCGCGATTAACAGAAAAGATACTTCTTAAAACATTATGATCATATCCCTTTTCTGCATAATCTTGAACAATGTTAATGAATAAGTCTACTGGCATTGCCGATCCACAAACTTTCGTCTCACTATTTAGCGATTTGATTTGGCTATTGATGTTTGATCCAAAAGATTCTGCAATATAAGTAAAGAAAGCGAGGGGATATTTAGCTTCGCCATACGTATTAACATTAGGTATGTAGACATCCTTCATTACACGAAAATGGTCACCCGAAATGCTATATCCATTTTTATATGCTTTATTGTCAATTATTCCGCAATACTTGCCTTCCTCAGATTCCACAAACACATCGGGGGTATTACCCATTGGACCGACATGCTTTACTCGCATTTTTATAATCTTTTTGAATATTTCACAAGTTGCAAGTTCAAAATCACGTGCACCTTCTGTACCCATATGAGCATATTCCTTATACGATAAAAAGAAATCAGAGATATTACCATTCGGGTAACAACGAACAAGGAACTTTTCTACGAAAGTTTCGTCAATCCCTGTATTTTGAGTAATTGTACTTACAATATCGGGAGTGATGCCAGTAATAGGAGTTTTTAAAGCCAAAAGCACATATTCTTTCCTGATGCGTGCCTCGTTTAACTCTTTTACAGTTTTGTGTTCTTCTCTATCAAAATTGCGAAGATCTTTTGCCGCATTTCCTCTGCCATAAGCGCGAATATAATTCTCTGCGAACTCGGGACCAGGGATATAGGTTGGCTTCGATTGAATGAAAGCATCTACTTCTGATTCTTTCCCATTTCTGATACTAATCGTTTTATAGCCTCGGTCTATATATTGAGTTAAACTTAGATAGTTGCAGAAGGTGTTAGCAATATTATGATACGCAACTTGATTGACTTTAATAGCTTTAGCCTGTTCTAAAGTCATTTCATCTGTTATACATACTTTGTCAACGATAGAGAATGGCAAGAAGCCATCTTTGCGGTGTGCAAGAATCCATCCCGACACACCATTGAAAGTCATCTCATCATCAGATTTGGCTTGATGAATTACAATATATGCAAGTTCATCGGTAGTAAGATAATTCTCTAATGGTGCATATCTAAGCAATCTCAATATAAACTGAAACGGATGTACCTTAAAGGAATGATCTACCGCACCGCTTCCAGACCAACATGCCGCAGAAGGATATTGATATTTTTGGAGCTGAAGTCTCATTGCATCCACAAAAGTAATATCACCTTTAATGATTGCCTCAGCAATGAGGGTAAGTCTACATTTTCCATTTTCATCCTCGGTGAAAATAAGACCAAGATCTTTCATCTGCTTAAATAAAGTTCTTGTGCCACCGCCGCCCTGGTTTTGTTTTCTTGCTCTTAATTTTCCGTGTTCTGTAATATCTCGTTTTTGTAACTCGTCCTCAAAAGCTAACTGTAATTCCGTATTACCAGCCCATTTTTTACCTACACAAATATCACTAAAGGCAATAAGAGCAGGAAGAATTGTTGTTAGTTGTCTTTTTTGTCTTGAAACAAACCAATGGTTATAGTAAGCCATATTTTCTTCCTTTCCTACTACTCACTAAGTTTGGGTTCTATCCACGGATAGTCTATTCCAGCAAAAGTTTTTAAAATTGCTTCAAAAATTATCTTTGCGCCTTGACATGGAACAGCCATACCTATTTGTTTTCTTACCGATTCTTTTGAACCTTCAAAGACATAAATGTCGGGGAAGGTTTGTAAACGTGCTCTTTCTCGATTGGTTAAAGCACGCGGTTCACTCCAATGGTAAATATGTGTTCCGCCACCCCCAGAGCCAGTTACGGTGTACGCGGGTTTGTTAGGATCAAGCCTTTTATAAATCTGACTAATCTTTGCGCCACGAACATTTAGTTGCAAATCTTCTGGCAACTCAGCTGTAAATGCATTTTGACCAGGCTTTATATATTTCAGGCGTTGAACAACTTTATCTGATTGTTTGGTAAATTCATTGTTGGTAGCATCTGCAGGGATGGGGGGATTTTCAATCGCATTTTTGCACGAAACATTTATATCTGCATATGGAGCATAACTTGGTATTTTAAATTCGTATGGTAAGTCATTTCTAATGCCAATAATTATAACTCTATGCCGTGCTTGGGGGACGCCATATTTTTCAAAACAGTATAGATTAGGATATACCCTATATCCCGCTTCTCTCATATCCGATAATATTTTTTCAAAAGCATTCCCTTCATTTGCACTACGCAAACCGCCAACATTTTCGGCCAAAAACCACATAGGTTTATGTGTTTTCAATATCTGCACGCCGTAAGAATACAGAGGTCCAAATTGACCGTTAAATCCTTTTTGCTCTCCAACAACGGAAAAATCATTGCAGGGGAACCCGAAAGCCAGTGCATCAATAGGAGGAAGCGAAGTTAAATCCAACTTTCTTACATCCCCCCAAATTACACTATCGGGAGCATCAGGACAAATGTTGCGCCTATATGTATTGCAAGTATCACTATCGTAATCGTTTGCCCAAGCGTGTTCAATTTTAAAGTCACAAAGTCCAATATCTGCATTAGTTGCTCCCCAAGCTAAGCCGCCGGGGCCGCAAAACAGTTCACCTAATTTAAAAATTGCCATTTTCAATGCTCCTTATATTTCATCGCCGCTAAAAAGCACAAATTTTCTCACGAATGATGCTCCAACTGCATCGGCTATTTTTTCAAGTTCCTCAATGGTAAAACTTTCACGCTTCAATTTCCCGTTTAAGCTTTGTGGAGATACGCCTAATCTACGCGCTAATTCTGCATTACTTATGTTGGATCGTACACATAAAACCTTTATTTGTTCTGAAATATTCATATTTCTCCTCCAAATATAGTTACACATAATATATTATAAACGATTTTGTTTAGCTTGTCAATGTATTTAATTAGCATTGTCGAAAAATTTACATTTTTAGTCGTGGGGATAATACTGACTCACAATTCCAATTTTAAAAAGTTTAGTATCCCAAAAACGAAAAGAAATATAAAAGGTTTTCATAGTATCGGAACTTTATTCGGAACTATATTCGGAACTATATTCGGAACAATACCAACGACTTTTTTCGGTATTGTTCCGATAGAAATCAATGGTCCATTTTGACCCATTGATTTTTTGGGGGGCGCGGAGACCCAGCCCACATCGCCTTACCGATCAAGTGCGCAAAATGAGCACATGAAATCAAGTTATCTTTTTGATAACTTGAAAAGCTTGAAAAGCCTGCAAAATATACTTTCGGAACAATGTCAAAAAGTTTCGGAATAATGTCGGTATTTCTTTGATATTGTTCCGAACAATGTCGATATTTTTTTGATATTGTTCCGAAGCATTGTTCCGAAAGGTAAAGATGGTGGTGGTCGCAGCGACCACCACCAGAATCAAGTGGTCTTTTTGACCACTTGAAAATGAAAATAAGCTGGACACGTGGTGTCCAGCCTACAAAAGGGCATAACAGAAATGGTGCGGGTCGCAGAGACCCGCACCAAGACCAAGTGGCGAATTTCGCCCCTTGAAATCAAAGCAAAAAGGTCTGGGCACGGTGTGCCCAGACCAAGGGGTTATTTTGCTTCATCCTCGCGCATAACTTCTACCATTAGTCTCGCGCCGAGCTTGAATGCATACTCAAAGATAGCTGCCTCGCCAAGGCTCATATACTCGCTCCAACAGTCGTGGAACTTTTCGAAGATCTCTTTCTGCTCATCGTTGAAGCTTTTCTCAAGGTCCTCGTGATGCCGTGACATATAGCCGAGCAGTTCTTTCATTTCCTTGGAGTTGGTTCGGCTATCTTCTTGAGGGATGATGTTTCCGTGCCAAAGCTCTTGAATCATAGAGTTCATCTGTACACAACCTCCTTTAGCACGATTTCCTCCGCGCTTGCCTTAATGTTATTCATCATCTGCACCCAGCGCATTGGATCTGAGGCTTTGAGTTCCTCGGTCACGCCCATTCGCTCTGCCATCTGCGCGATATGTAAGTCGAGCTGTTCGTGCGCCTGCTCGTCAACGCGGTGGAGATGCTCATTCAAGCGATTTTCGGTCAGTAGGGTGGTGTACGTACCTCTGCGGTGTTGTTTTATAAACTCAAGGTGCAGTTTGCCGTACTTACCGATCTCATAGCTTGTTTGTTCGCCAAGGTCAAGCAGGGGATAATATTGCTCGCCTCTGCGCTCGTATTCAATTCCGTTCTGTATCATTCTATCCTTCATCATTTTTAGCCTCCTCTGTGAATCTTTCTGTAGATCTCGTGAATATCGTCAAGATGTGTCTGCGATTTGCGCATAATGCTGTTGTACTCCCCGGAGCAGAGAAACGAAAGCATGTCCTTCTTTTTCACCCAAATACGAGAGTCAAGCATGATGCAATGGAGTATACCTTCTACGCACCAACGACGAACCACCTTTCGGGGATATCCGGTGATGGCTTCGATGTCCGGCGGGTTCAGCATATCACGGCAGTTCTCCAATCTCTTTTGATAATATTTTTTGATTGTGGTGGATTTGAGGTCTTTTTCGGGCAAACAGTTGATGGAGAGTATCCGCTGTTCCACCATCATTTTCAGCGCCTCTTGCCGCTGCCGCTTTTCATCGTTGAGCGCCTTCGGGATGGCAAATTTGCAGGGCTGTTTTTGATATTCCTTGAGCGCGTCCAGCAGATCTTCTTTCCTAATTGTATAGCAGTGTGTCTTCTTATTGCTGATCTCACAAGGAATCAGACCGGCTCGTAGGTAGTATCTTGCGGTTCGTTTGCTGATGTGACAAACCACCCGTAAATCCTCAAGGGAGAAGGTGTCGGGCAGCATTGCGATTTCGTTCAGATCGTATATCATTTTTGACCCTCCTTTGCAGGATGTAGCAGATCATAAATTGCTCTGATGTCGGCAATATGTTGGGGCGATTTTATGTTGATATCGTTGTAGGTAAAAGAGGTCAAAAACCTTATGGCGTCTGCCTTTGCGATCCATAGGCGGGTGGTTTTCGCGTGTGCGATGAGCTTCTTTTGTTTGCACCACCGCGTGATGGTTGGAGGGCGGTATCCCGTGATGCGCACAAGGTCGGCAACACAGATCAGCTCGGAGGCATCGGCAAGCTTATTTCGGTAATATTCGACCGCCACATCCGACGCGAGATCCTGCGTTGGAAGGTATATGATGGGGCTTTTGCGGATTCCTTTTAAGTGTTGTTTTTCTCTCCAAATTCCCGGGATTTTGTATTTCTCGG
>JAZNBZ010000137.1:0-8636 GCA_045587285.1 Candidatus Flemingiibacterium sp.
AGTATCATCTATTGAACTTTCGACTTTTGTTCGGTCTATGCCTATAATATTTAAGTAATCTTCTATTGAATACAACTTATCCTCGGCGCGATTCCAAAAAATGCTCTCTGTTACAAATGGAATCGGATATTGTGATGGCAGTGAAGCAATTACAGCTAAGCACAAAAACTCCTCGTTTTCGCAATAAGTAGAATCAACAACTAAATTTTGAAACTCATAAGGAACACTATTCATATAGTCAACCAGAATAGTATCGAATTTCTGAGTTATTGCTTGAAATATCGTATCACTGTGCGTAGAATCGGTATCAATTTTAATTATATTGACATCTCGATTATGCTCATTATCTGATACTTGTTCACTATGATAAACTATGGTATTGTATGGTATTAGTGTAGAATCTTCAATGTTTTGTTGAGGATTCGTTAAGAAGCATATCGCTGCCACTACACAAGCGATCACTGCCAAAATAACAATCCAAAATGCAGGTTTCTTATAATTCAACACAGTCATTATCCTCTCTTTCACATTATTTTCACCGAATGCGAGCGGACAGGCGGTTATCATTCGTCTATCTACGCTGCAGTCGAGCAGAGCCTCGGAATAATCCACTCGCTCACGTTCACCCATATCCCGAATAACACGCTCGTCGCAAGCCATCTCGATATCGCGGCAAAGAAGTATGTACGCAAGCCAGATAATCGGATTAAACCAGTGGACGGCGAGCAGTATAAATCCGAGCGGCTTCCACCAGTGATCACGGCGGCGCAGGTGCGCTTCTTCATGGGCAATTACATAACTCATGCTGACAGCATCCATGCTTTCCGGTAAGTAGATACGAGGTTTAACGATGCCGAATACAAATGGTGAGGTTACAGCATTACTCGTATAGATATTATCTCGGAACTGCGTGGCTTTTTGTATACGGCGGTACACGAATATACAGCTGACAATCATATATGTCAGCATCACTGCAATACCCGAAAGCCATACGAGGCTCAGAATCAATTCAACGTTGATTCCCTGATTGATTTGGGTAATCGGTTCGGTTGGAGAGGGATGTGCAACCGCTTCATCTCCGAATTGATTGCCGCCAATAACATATTCCGGTATATTATCTGGGACATTGTCAAACCCCATATCTACATATGACTCGGCTTCCCTTACAACAAGGTACTCCATATCCGGCATCAAGCTAAAGGGACTTTCTACGGCAAACGGGCAGATGAGCCGGATTGCAACCAATGCCCACAACAGAACATTTACCCATTTTGGGGCTTTCTTCAAAATCAGCCGCAAGAGCAAAACCACAAGTACAAGGATGCTCGCAGATATGCTCATTTCAAGAATTGCATAAAACAACCCGTTCATCGACTTCACTCCTTCCTTGCACGGTCAATCATTGCTTGCAGCTCATCAAGCTCCTTGTTGGAAAACTTTTTCTTTCTCGTAAATGCCGCAAAGAAGGCAGGAACAGATCCTTCAAACTTTTCCTCCACGAATTCTTCAATTTCCGCCGCCTGTGCTTCGTCTTTGGAAACAAGCGAGGTGACGATCATATTCTCATTTTTAAGCACGCCACGGTCAGACAAACGCTTGATTACCGTATATGTGGTACTTGGCTTCCAGCCGAGCTGTTCTGCACACAGCTTGGATAGCTCGGGACTTCGGATCGGCTCGTGCTCCCACAGTATCAGGCAAAATTTATATTCCTTTTCAAAAATCTTCGGTGTTTCCATATTTGCATCTCCATTCTAATACGTTAGATTGTAATTATATTCTAACAGATTAGAATGGAATTGTCAATAGCTTTCCAAAATGATACATATTGTTCATATATTTATTATATTAAGCAAAAACTGTGATCCGATTTTGAATCACAGTTTTTGCGTTAATTGCTGGATCTATTTAATATATTCTCTTGGCACGGAAACAGCGACATTTACACCGTTCTCATCACGAACTATAACATGTACAGGCATGCTGGTATCTCTGAGATCGCCATGACTGAATGGCGGAGCATCATAATCGTGCAGAGAAAGAATTTCTGCACTGTTCAGATCAATATGTCCCGTATATTCGGTCGCAGTGCTTGTGTCCCAGGTATTGAAATTTTCGTCATCGACAAAAAGATTTACGGAGTCTTCAAAGCCCTCAATGAACAAATCGGAAATTTTGAGCGGTTCACCCGTCTTTGCATTAAAATAAAAAGCGAAATTGATGCTACCGTCATGACCGTCAATAATCGGAATACTTCCGCTTCCGTCAACGCTATTGTACATAAGCCTATTTGTTCCGGCGAAACGTATATATCTGTCACCGTGAACCGAGAGATAGAAGTCCGGGAAAGGACCGACTTCCATATATTCAGGTGTAATACCGGCATTACTTAAAAGCTCAGTAAGCTTTTCCTTTGTATAATGCTCCTCGTAAGTCTTTCTAATAAACGCATTTATTTTGTCGCATACCTCGTCGGGGATCGATACCTTATCCTTGTCGAGATACCAAATTCCCATGTTGTAAGTTATCTCGTTAGATGTTTCTTCGCCATAGCCAACATCATCGGCGGTGTAAACTCGCAGGCACTTGTAAACCGGCACATCATCCTCGATATAACCTGACATATCTCTCGGAACGCTTGTTACCATATGCTCGAATATGCCATCAAGAGACAGTTCTACGCCATCTGCAAAGCAGGTGCTTGGCTTGAAAATTATGCTGTTTGCCGTAAAGGTGAAATCTCCCTCATAAAGTCCCGAAAATTCACGGAGCATTTCGTGCGACATACTTGACAATCTCGAATAGGATTTCGTTGACTCTGCAGCAAGGTGATTGTTGAGAATCGGCAGGAAATCGAAGCCTTCAAAGAATAAATCCGACAGTTCAAGTTGCTTACCTGTGTAAATATCGAACACAGCGGCGCGTACATCGTAATAATAATCGGGGGAATCCTGAAATCCTAAATTATACAATATGCCTACTGTAACCGAAAGATATCCATTGACAAGTTCATAAGCGGTTTGAATCTCTCCGCCGTATACCTCAATTACATTCCGAGATTTTATAAAGGTATCTTTCTTTTCCTTGTCAATCGCTGAAAGCTCCTCTGTTGCCTTTGCAATAAAGTCGTTCACTTTTTTATTGAGTGTATCATCGGTAAATGTGTAGCCGCGCTTTCTGCATTCATAGTAATAGTCCGCAGATGTTGATGGCTTTTCGATTCCCGATGTGCCAACCGCAGTATACAGTTTTTTTGCCGAAGCGTCAGGAAGCGTGAGTCCGTCCACCTTGCGGTATGGAACATATCCCGCATTTGCAATCACCTGCTGTCCCTCGGCAGATTGAATCCACTTTACAAGTCGACGCACATTTGAGTCCTCGGGCAAATCGGCGGAAAATACCGCGTAATTATACCCGAGAAGCGGATAACTGCCGTCCGCAAGCGTACTAAGTGATGGTTCGATACCGTCCACTTTGATGTACTTGATTTTGGCAATGTCCTCATACATTCCATCCGAGTAGGCATACACAGAGTATCCAATGGCATCAATTCCATTGTCGTAATGAGCGATTACGTCAAGAATACCGCTCATGTTTGCAGGTGTTTCTTCTGTGATCGGCTTCATAAGCGGTGTGTCGCCCATGAAAGAAATCATATAGTTCTGGCTGCCGGAATCGGCATTACGCTGATATGCGATGATCTCGGCATCATTGCCGCCGACCTCACTCCAGTTTGTGATCTTGCCCGAGTAGATGCCTTTTAGTTGTTCTATTGTGAGCGTGTCTACGGGGTTATCCTTGTTTACCACAAACACGAATCCCTCTCCTGCAACCGGCTCCGCTTCATGCTTGAATTCATTGTATTCCATTGTTTCCAATTGACTCTCTGACAGCGGTGTCGTGAAAATCAGGTCACATTTACCGTCGAGGAGATTATAAAATGCGGTATAGGTTTTTGAGTGGGAAACAGTTTGTTCGCCGCCGAGAATGGCACTTCGTACCGCTTTGTCAAGGTTTATGGTAGAGGTAGAACCGTCAGTGATCGGGAAAACAAAGTCCTCGGGAAGCGTATAAGTTTGCGGTGGAACAATATCAGAATCGGATGTATCAACAGTGGGATCGCCGCTGTCTGATTCATAATCATCGTTACTTGGAGTTGTATTGCAGGCGCTGAGCACAAGTGCCGCGCACAGTAAAATTGTAAGTGTTGTTTTTTTCATAGGCTCCCCCTTGCAAAAATTTAGGTGCTACTTAATATACTCTCTTGGGACAGATGCGACAATCCAATCACCGTTTTCAGCCATCAGATATACCAATGCCGGATATTCTATGTCGCTGAGATCCCCTTGCTTGAACGGAGGCATTACGTAATCGACAATGCCCTTGACTTGGCAAGTGTTTGTTTCCAGCTCGGTCGCATATTCTGTCCAAGTGCTTTCATCCCATTGATCGAAGCTGTCATCGTAGATATAGTATTTAGCACCGCCTTGCCAACCGTGGGAGAACAGATCTCCTATACGCAATTCCTCACCTGTCTGTGCATTGAAGAAGTAGTCAAAGTAATAGGGATTGTATTGTCCATCAATAACATTAAATTCACAAGGCGCGGAGCTATATTGTGCTATTGCTAAATTGCCACCGCCGAAATTGATGCAACGATCTCCCATAATGCTGACATAGAAATCTGAATAAGGTTTTATATCCACATACTCGGCACTAACGCCTCTGCTTTCAACTTCTGCGAGAAGTTTTTCCGCGGTAAAATATTTTTCATAGGTCTTGTCTATGAAAGCATTGATTTTGTCGCATACTTCTGCAGCAACCGGTGCTTTTGCTTTATCAAGATACATAATGCTAATTCCATTCTTTTCTTCCGCATAACAAGTTTTTGTTTCATAAGTTACTAATATCTTCTTATAGACAGGTACATCATTATATACGTATCCCGTCATATCTCTCGGTATGCTTGTCACCATATATTCGGAAAGTTCGGCAAGTGAGATCTCAACACCGTCTGCAAAGCAGGTATTACAGTTAAAAATAATGCTGTCAGCGGTAAAAGTGAACTCCCCTTCGTAAAGTCCCGAAAAATCACGAATCATATCGTGAGTAGTGGCGAATCCGGAATAAGGAGTTGCCGCTTCGTCTGCAATATGCTGATTGAGCAGTGGGACAAAATCTACACTATCGAAAAACAGATCTGATAATTCAAGCCTCTCTCCCGTATAAATATCGAACACAGCTGTACGAGCCTCATAGTAATAATTAGGTGAATCTTGATAACCCAGATTGTAAGGAAGTCCTACCAAAACTGACAAATATCCATTGATAAGTGTAGTTTTGATGTATACCTCCTCATCCCACCATACATACGCATTGCGCAACTTGATAAATGTCTGCATCTCTGCTTTATCAACCTGCGCAAGCTCTCTTTTGGCATCAGATATGAATTCCGCAATAGCTTCATCGAGCCCTGCTGTAACAAATGTATCGGGGACTATATTGCACTGATAGTAATGGTCTGCCGTTTTTTCAGGTTGTTTGATACCGGATGTTGCTGTCGCTGTATAAAGCGTTTTCGTTGTGGGTTCGGGCAATGTAAGTCCCTCTACTTTGCGGTAAGGAACATATCCTGCATTTGCAATTACCTGCTGACCTTCGTCCGACTGAATCCACTTAACAAGCGCACGGACATTGGAATCCTCGGGTTCGCTGGCGGAGAAAACAGCGTAGTTATATCCGAGCAGAGGATAACTTCCGTTTGAAAGCGTTGTGAGTGAAGGCTCAACGCCGTTGACCTTAATATACTTGATTTCAGATATGTTTTCGTACATTCCGTCAGAGTAAGCATACACCGAATATCCGATGGCATTTATTCCGTTGTCATAGTTCGCAACCACATCGAGGACACCACTCATCGTTCCGGGAATGATGTCTGTGATAGGCTTCATCAAGGGCGTGTCGCCCATGAAGGAAATCATATAGTTTTGACTTCCCGAATCTGCGTTTCGCTGATATGCGAGAATCTCTGCGTCGTTTCCGCCAACATCTTTCCAGTTTGTAATTTCGCCCGAGTAGATTTTCTTGAGCTGTTCGATGGTGAGCGTATCTACGGGATTATCCTTGTTTACCACAAACACGAATCCTTCTCCTGCAACCGGTTCAGCCTCGTGCTTGAAATCGTAAAGCGCCATTAACCGCAGTTGGTCCTCGGAAAGAGGTGTTGTGAAAATCATCTCGCATCTGCCGCGAATAAGATTATCACACGCTAAATACGTTTTTGTATGAGCAACGATTTGTTCTCCATCGAGAATAGCAGTACGTACTGCTTTGTCAAGGTTTGTGGTAGAGGTCGAACCGTCAGTAACCGGGAAGACAAAACCCTTTGGGAAAACATAGCCTTGCGGTGAAACAATATCAACATCTGGAGTATCTTCGGTATTAGTCGGCCTCCAAATGAGTCTATCGCACATCGCCTCATCAGTAATGTCTGAAACGCTAATTGCTGTACCTGTTTGCGTATCAATAAGCCGGAATGTTACATCCGTATCATTGTACTTTATACGAACATATGTTGTCGGCATAAACTCCGAATAAACGGTAGCTTCGTCTATTACGCCATAATCCCTATAATAGTTGAGTATCGCGCTTCGCGGATTCAGTTGATCGAACGTATCATATTTCACTAACTCCATTGGTGTAAATCCAAAGCAGTTGTATTTGACGATAAATTCGTATGTGCTTAACTCCGTCGTATCAATCGGCAGTGCAGAAAGCAGGCTGTATGAGAAATCATCCCCGATGGCAATTTGGACGGCAACTACTTCGCCCTCTTTACGAAGTGGAACAAAAAGTACCTTTTCATCCAGACGTAATCCGGCGTAATTTATGGTATAGTCGGAATACTTATTGAGCCCAGCCAATGCTTCTGTTAATTGAGTTTTGTTTATGGTTTTGCTGTCATTTACCGAAATCAATTCCTCATTAAGCGAATACTTGCCGTATACTCGGTACACATCACTCCATGAGAGAATATGTGAAACGATACCGTTATCACTGAAAGATGAAACAGCCGCTTCCATTACAACATTGTATCCCAAATTCGTCGGTACGAAAATGCTGTACGGATACATTTCTTGAGAGGGATTATCTCTTGTAAATACCATAACGTCATTCCATACAACATTCAAATTGGCAGACTCGTTGATTTTCCGAACAACATCATTTTGAAAAGCTGAATACAACGGTGCGTCTTCGTATTTGATGGTTTTATCGTATATGTTCATATACAATTCTTCAGAAGGAATTGTATAGTCGATATCGGATATATCTACCGAAGTATTATCGCTATTTGAGCCGTGACTGCCCGAATTATCATCGTTGCTTGGTACTTTATTGCAAGCACTGAGTAGAAGTGCCGCGCACAGTAAGATGGTTAGTGTTGTTTTTTTCATAAGTGTTCCTTTGTGGTAAATGATTTCTGTTTTTGATTATGCTTAGGATTGTAGTTCGTTGTTACACTGAGTTTATTGATTATAAATGAAAAATCATTGCAAGTATGATCGTAGCTCAATCGGCTCATATTTCCCGGTTTCAATAACCTCACATCCCAGGAAAACTTCGCCTTCGCCGATTTTGTAAACTACTTTATGGGACGGTATTAGATATAATCTGTCAGCAAAAAGCTGTACGGTAACATAGGTTATTCCGTTTTCCGTCTTTGCATCAATAATGCGGTGGATAGATTCAAATCCTCGGGTATCTGTGTATCGGATGGTGTCGCTTTCTTTGATGTACTCACAGCTGCCAAAGCGACCGAGAGGGCCGCTTTCCGCCGGTCTTTCTATCTTAATGCCGAATTTATCAGACATGAGCTGCTGTAATTCAGAAAAGCTGATGTCATGATCTGCATCCCCATAAAATCCGCACATATAATAATACGGCAGGTAGTCGGCATCAAGATCCCACTGCCCGTAGGGGGATATTTTCCAGTGAAACCACATCCAATTAAGATATGAATGAACCGCCTTCACTGCGGAAATGTCACCGAACTCATCAAGTCCCCTGCGTACCCTTTCAGCTTCCGCATACTCCTCATATTCCACCGGCTTCTTGTTATCATAGAGATATAAATCATACCCGTCGATAATAATCTTGGTATGTGTACCTCGCGGAAGCGTTTCCGGAAGTGAATCACCGGTTACAGTAAATGTAAAACTCATGATAATTTCAGGACCTGTGTCATCAAGAAGCGTTATAGAGTAATCCTTGATACCAAGTTCGTTGTATTCGGGAATATCCGATTCACCGCTGACGAGGTCATTTATCAGCGCATAAACACTGGGCGCATTCTTCCAATCGCTATATGGCTCTCGTTCCCACGGGAGTGAATCCCAATTGGCAATATCGGTGATAGTATGAGTCTTTGTCTGATCGCGCTCGTAATATATGCCCGTGAAATAAGCCTGTGTGCTTTCGCCGAATTCACCGATTGCAATAGGCAATTTCATAATCCATGCAGAACCGAGATCAATGCTGAAATTGATAATACCGTTTTCATCTACAGATGCATTTTTGAGAATTTCGCCTATTTCTATTGCATCAGGGTTATCTCGAACAAATCCCAACGGGAAAGG
>JAZNBZ010000138.1:0-15546 GCA_045587285.1 Candidatus Flemingiibacterium sp.
GGCGTTCAAGTAAGTATAACTCGTCAAGCTCGATCTCCGCCATATATCCTATGCGCCCGAGATTTACACCGACGAGCGGTATCTTCCCCCTCGCGCATTGACGTGCCGCCTTGATTATAGTTCCGTCGCCGCCAAGCACGATCATTGCATCCGGCGCCGTATAGAGCTCACCGTCCGAAACGAAATCAACAAAGGTAAGAGCATCGTCGCCAAGCGAAGCGCAAAGCCGCGCCTTCAGGGATTCGTGCATCATTATGCGCACCTTACCGCGAAGCGTATCTATAACCTTCGCTGTCCCGAGAAAATCTATATCGTTTACAGTACTCTGATAAATACCAATCGTTTTCACCAAAATTCTCCTTTCAGAGAAATGCTCACGCCTCAAACGCAAGCTTTTTAATAGCCGCACGCTCAAATCCGCCTGCTCTGTCAAACAGAGCAAGATATTCGCGGTTTCCTTCGCCTCCGAGTATCGGAGAAGACGTAAGACCGCCGCATTTGAGTCCTACGAGCTCTGCCGCGTCAAGCACGCGTTCGATTACCTCGGCGTGCACCTGTCTGTCCTTCACGATACCGTTTTTGCCGATGTTCGCGCGCCCTGCCTCAAACTGCGGCTTGATAAGCGTTACCACCCGTCCGTTTTCGTTTAAAAGCGAGGCTATTGCGGGAAGTATCAGCGTTTGTGAGATAAACGACACGTCGCACACGGCCATATCGCATTTTCCGCCTATATCCTCGGGCGTGACGTATCTCGCGTTGACGCCCTCGTACGAAGTGACGCGCGCATCGTTTTCGAGCGACGCGTCAAGCTGTGCGCGCCCAACGTCAACGGCACGCACGCGAGCCGCGCCGTGCTGCAAAAGGCAATCCGTAAATCCGCCGGTAGACGCGCCGATATCAACGCAGTCAAGCCCCGTAACGTCAAGCGAGAACTCATCAAGTGCACGCTCAAGCTTGAGTCCGCCTCGGCTGACGTAGCGCAGCGTTTCTCCGACGACTGCTATTTTACATTCGTCCGAAACGTCCGCGGACGGCTTCGTTACTATTTTGCCGTCTACGCTTATATTTCCGTCCTTTATCATCTTCTGTGCCGCTTCACGGCTTTTGGCAAGTCCGCGTGCGTGCACGAGCTTATCTATACGCATAGCTTAAAACACCGGAATAACTATCGCGATAACGATTCCAAGAAGCGCACCGATAACCACCTGAAGCGGTGTGTGACCTATAAGCTCCTTCAGGTTTTTGTCAAGATAGCGCGTGTCGCCGTCAGATAGCTCCTTAGCCATACGGTTGAGTACCTTCGCCTGCTCGCCCGCAGCACGGCGTACGCCTGCGGCATCGTACATTACGATAAACGCAAGTATAAACGCGAGCGCAAACTCAACGCTCTTGGTTCCGCTGACCTTAGCCGTAGCGGTGACAAGCGCGCATACAGTCGCCGAATGAGAGCTTGGCATACCGCCCGACGACATTATCAGCCTGAAATCAAAGCTGCGTTTTTTTATAATATAGCGAGCGCATTTTATAAACTGTGCTGTAAACCAGCCTGCAAATGCACACACAAGCAAATAATTTGTAAAAAAGCCTAAAACGTAATCCATAAACGTCCTCTTGTCATTTATTTCTCGTCAAAAGGTAATCCGCAAGCTCAACAAGCGCCTCGGCTCCGTCGTAGTCCGCTATAGCCGCCTTTGCCGCCTCGGTTAGCTCCTTGGCATACGCCATCGCCTCGTCAATTGACATAACCGTTGCAAACGTGGTCTTTCCGCACTCATCATCGCTGCCGATAGGCTTGCCGAGCGTTGCCTCGTCGCCCACGACATCGAGCACGTCGTCGATAACCTGAAACGCTCTGCCAATGCAAAGTGCATATTTTTCCGCCGCCGCGCAAAGCTCTGCCGAAGCGCCGCCAGCAAGACAGCCGAGCAGTGCCGCACATCGGATAAGCTCGCCAGTTTTAAGCGACTGCAGAAGCTCGAGCGCTTGAATATCGAACTTTTCGTTTTCACCGATAAGATCGAGCACCTGTCCACCGATCATGCCGTCGGCGCCCGCGCACTCTGAAAGGAGTGCGACTGCGCTGGCATTGGTAGCGCCGTCGAGAAGGGAGTTCGTCGCCGCAACGCCGAACGCACGCGTCAGAAGTGCGTCTCCCGCGAGGAGCGCATTTGCCTCGCCGAACTTTTTGTGGCTCGTCGGCTTTCCCCGGCGAAGGTCGTCGTTGTCCATACACGGCAGGTCGTCGTGTATAAGCGAATAGGTGTGTATCATCTCGAGTGCACAGCCGTACGGAAGTGCCGCCTCGAAGACACGCTTTTGGTCGCGTCCGCTCATACCTGCCGCAAGCAGTGCAAACTGCAGAACGAGAAACGGGCGAAGGCGTTTGCCGCCGCCAAGCAGGCTGTAGCGCATCGCGTCGTGTATGATGCCATAGCGTGAACCGCTCTCGGGAATATATGCTTCAAGTTCGGCTTCAACCGCCGCAGCTCCATATTTAAGCAAGGTTTCTATGTTAGTGCTCATTTTTTATCTTCCTGTGCCGTAAAATCTTCTTCTTTGCCGCCAACGAGTATCTTCACTCTCTGCTCTGCGCTATCAAGCCTGCCCGAGCAAAGCTTAACGAGGCTGACGCCCTCTTCAAAGAGTGCGAGCGACTCGTCAAGCGGCGCCGAGCCACTGTCAAGCGCACGGACTATTTCCTCAAGGCGAGAAAGCGCCGCTTCAAACGTGAGTTCCTTATTATCCATCGTCTTACTCCTTTGTATCCTGCATTATCTCCACAACGTCACCGACAACACTGCCGTCGGTGGTGCGGAAGGTGAATCTGTCGCCCTTTTCAATCTGGCTGACACTCTTTATAAGCTTGCCCGAATTATCGTACACCGCCGAATACCCGCGCGATATTACCGACATCGGGTTTAAAGCCTCAAGAGACGCTGTAAGCGAAGCAAACCTGCTGCGCTTATCGGTGAGTGCAAGCTTTATATCCTGCTCAAGGCGGGTAGACAGCGAAAACAGCGTCATTCGCTTATCGTCGATAAAATTCTGAGGCGAGGTGAGCGCGCGGCTTTTTGCAAGCTGTGCGAGCTGTGTACGCCTTGCTCCGAGTGCTCTTGTCAGAGCAAGCTCCATATGTCCGACGATATTGTTTATCTTCCGTTTAAGCTCAAGCGTATCAGGCACGGCTATCTCCGCCGCCGCTGACGGCGTTGGAGCGCGCATATCCGCGGCAAAGTCGCAGATGGTGAAATCCGTTTCGTGACCGACCGCCGATATAACAGGAATAGTACTCGCTGCCACTGTACGCGCGAGATTTTCGTCGTTGAACGCCCAAAGGTCCTCAATCGAGCCGCCGCCGCGCCCTATGATTATAACGTCAACGCTCATCGCGGCGTTAAAATGGTTTATACCTGCGATAAGCTGTGCAGGTGCGTCAGGGCCCTGCACGAGCGACGGGAACAGCACTATCTTCGCAAGCGGGAAACGGCGTCTTGTTACGTTTATCATATCGCGTACCGCCGCACCCGTCGGCGAGGTTATGATGCCGATGCGAGTCGGTATCTTGGGAAGCGCTCTTTTTCTCGCCGGAGAAAAAAGCCCCTCCGCCTCAAGCTTGCGTTTGAGCTGTTCAAACGCGATGTAAAGACTTCCGATCCCGTCAGGCTCCATTTGCTCGACGTATATCTGATACTGTCCGTCGCGCACGAATGCGGATACGCGTCCGCGCGCAATGACCTTCATTCCGTTTTCGGGAAGGAATTTTAATTTCGATGCCGCGCTTTTGAACATCACGGCGCGGATAAGGCTGTCGGGATCCTTCAGGGTAAAATAAAAATGTCCCGTTCTGTGGTTGGTGAAGTTTGATATCTCACCCTTTATATAAACGTCCGAGAGGATATCGTTCGAGTCGATTATCTGCTTTATATAGGCGTTGAGCTGTGCAACCGTTAAAACGGCGCGTCCGTCGCCCGCAGGAGCGTTGGCGGTATTCATTATTTCGTCCAAAACTCCCATCCTTCCTCTGCCGCGGCACACAAAAGCGCACAGCCTGCGGCGTTATCGCTTGAAAACCTCGGCTCGGAAAATCTCGCGTCGAAGCCTTCCTTTGCTATCATATCCTTAATTATCGAGTTACTCATAACTCCGCCCGCGAAAAGCACGGGCATATTTTTGCCGTCCGCCGCACCGTGAGCAAGTGCGATAAGCGTGCGACCGATAAAGTCGAGCACGTACGCGGCAACGTATTCGCGGCTTTTGCCGTCCGCGAGCATTTTCGCCGCCTTGTTTTCAACGCCCGAAAGATTACAGCCCGAGCCGTCAACGGATATCTTCGGCTTCGGAAGCTTTTCGGTATTTTTAAGAGCCAGCTCCTCAAGCTTCGGTCCGCACGGGAAGGTAAGTCCCATCGCAACGCCCACGCGGTCGATGCACTGACCTGCGTTAAGGTCGAGAGTGCCGCCGAGCTTTTCTATCTCGAAGCGCGTACCGCTTGGCTTTACGAGAAGCATCTCCGTCGTACCGCCCGACACGTGAAAAGCGATAAACTCGCGCGTTAGCAAATCAGGGGAATTACTCGACCATACTGCCGCCATAACGTGTCCCGCCTGATGCGAAAAGGTGTGAAGCGGCTTTTTCACGGCATTCGCAAGCGCATTCGCCGCCGCAACGCCCGACAAAAAGCAGGGCATATAAGAGCCTATCTCATCGCGCGGAGTTGCTGATACGCCCACCCCGCAAAGCTCCGACGGCTCGATATCGGCAAGCGCCTCTGCCGTAACGGACGGCAGATTTTTTATATGCGCAAACACAGCGTCGCTCTGCCTTAAACCTCGTTCACCCTCGCCAACAGTTAAAAGGCATTTCACGTTCGAGTGAAATCTGCACTCCTTTGCGTCAAAAAGCGCACACGAGGTCGTGTAGTTCGAGGTGTCGATGCCGATGTAAAAGCGTTTCATCACTCGGCGTCGCACTCGCACTCGGGAAGCTGATGCGCGATAGTGTTAAGCACGCCGTTGACGTACGAGGGAGCGTTGTCCTCGCAATACTTCTTTGCGAGCTCTACCGCCTCGTTAAGAGCAACGCGCTTGGGTACGTCGTCAACGTTCATCATCTCGTAAACGGCAAGGCGCATAATCGAAAGCGTAGCCTTGGTAAGACGGCCTATCGTCCAGCCCTCTGCGTTTGCGGATATTTTTTCGTCGATCGCATCCTGTGCGTCCGATATTCCGAAGAACACGCCGTGAACGTAGTCTATCTGATCGCCGAACTCTATCTCAGCGTTCTCGATCTCCTTTGCGTAAAACGCATCGGCGTCCTCCTCGGCGTTAAAGCATCTTGCAAAAAGAAGTGCGAACGCATACTCGCGCGCCTCTCTGCGGGATACGTAAGATGTGGTTTTCTCGTCCATAAAAAGCCCCCGTTTCATCGTATGTAAAAGGAATTATTCATTAGATTATAGATATACATATTATATTATACATTTTTTTGCATCAAAAGTCAACACTATACGCAAAATAATGCACCCCCGATGAATATTATTTTTGTGGGCAGTGTATCATCGCCGCCAAAAAAATGTTAGCAAAGAATTACGGAATTATAAACATTCTTTTTTGCTGTTGAAATATTTACAAAAAAGTGGTATGATGTAGTTATTGAAAATCCAACGAACCAAAAAGGAACCGGCAAGATGAACTTTTTAAAATACATAAAAAAGACCGTACTTAACGCGTGCTTTTACTTTACCCTCGCGGAATTCGCAATACTCATCACCGCGACGCTTATGCAGAGGCTATCTCCTGAGGTCGGCGGTACCGCCGTGATGTTCTTAAACCTCGGCTCAACCTCGCTCATACTCCTCGCCTGCCTTATCTTATCGGCGCTTAATTTTATCTGGCGGCTTGAATATTCGCCTTCCGTCAAGGTGCTCGTTCACTTTTTCGGTATGCTCGCGGCATACACGCTCGTATTCATAGTAATTCCGCGTACCTTCAGCAGTGCCGCTCGCACGGTCGCACTTATTGCTCTGTACGCAGGTATTTATCTCGTGGTAGGTCTTATCGTTTTGGTGATAAACAGCATTAGAAGAAATCGCCGCTCGGACAAGCTTGAATACGAGTCACAGTTCGACGAATTAAGTAAAAAATAATCCTTGGGAGATAACAAAATGAACACCGAAAAAACAGACGGACTTCTATATAAATCGTTAGCCCTCGGCATATTCGTCATTCTCGGCGCGCTTATCGTGCTCGTTTCGGTTTCCACCGCGAGAAGCGGCGGCAGCGGCGGTGACGAGCCTGTTGATACGCCTATATACGAGGCTGAAAACGGCGACACGTCGGACCCCGACGGCACGGAGCCTGCCGACACCGACGACGCCGCTGATTCGGATGCGTCAGACACGACCGCGCCCGAGCCGAAGGACACAACTACCGCCCCGTCGGTTACGACGCCCTCGCAGGCAGGTCCCGCGGTCGAGCCGCCCTCGTCCAACGTGACGTCGGAGCTTGCAGCGTTTCTTGCAAAATATCCTGACACTGTGCTCGGTGTAACGCCCGATGCCGGTCAGAGTTATATCGACAAAATCGTATTTCTCGGCGACTCCACGACCTACGGACTTCGCGCATACTCGATGCTGAACGGCGGCAAAAAAACGACGCAGGTGTGGACACCCAAAAGCGGTACGCTCGCACTTTACAACACCTCGTTTGCAACTATCGTTTATCCCGAAACAGGCGAGCAAATAACGATAAGGGAAGCGGTCAGCCGCAAAAAGCCCGAATATCTCGTAGTAACTCTCGGCGTGAACGGCGTATCCACGATGAAGGAGGACTACTTCAAGTCGGAATACAGAAAAACGATTCAAATGATTATGGAAGCAAGCCCCGACACGAAGATAATCTGTCAGTCAATGTTCCCCGTTGCAAGAAGCTACGATATGCTCGGCTCTATCAACAACGAGAAGATCAGAGCCGCAAACAAGTGGATAGTTGAGGTCGCCCACGAGCTTGGAGTTAAATATCTCGACACCTACTCGGTGCTGTGTGACTCCGAGGGTTGGCTTCCCGAAAGCTACCACAACGGCGACGGCATACATCTGCACACAGTTTCCTTCAAGATTGAGCTCGATAATATACGCACCCACGCTTATACCGATTGATTCGTTTTAAGAAAGGATTTAAAATTATGTCAAGAACAGGCTGTTTATCGTTTATTCTCGCAGTATTGCTGGCAGTTACCTGCATCATCACCGCCTCCTGCGGAAGCGGCGGCACGTATTCCGACAACGTTTCCGTTTCCGAGCTTTCGGCTGCGGTTGACGCGCTTTTACCCGACTCCGACGATTTTGCAACTATGTCCGACGACTACGTCATCGGTATGATGGAGATCGATCCCTCGGAGTTTACCGAGCACGTCGTTAAGCTCCGTGCAAGCGGCGCCAATATTGACGAATACGGCATTTTCAAGGCCGCCGACTCCCAGGGCGTAGCAGACGCGGTAGCCGTTGCAAACGCTTACCTCGCAAGACGCGTCGAGGCGTGGATGCCCGAGTATATGCCCGAGGAATTCCCGAAAATGGAATCGGCAAGCGTTAAGATATTCGGACTTTACGTCGTTTACGCAATTCTCTCCGAGGACGTAAAGGCTGACGTTTTTGATGCAATCTCGGACAAGCTTATCGAAAAGTAAGCGAGCATTCAAAAATAACGTCAAATCCCCGAGTGCCGTATGGCATCTCGGGGATTTTTTTACATATTTGAGTGCGTATCACGCCCGTATTTCCATATTGTGCACATTTTATAGATTTATCGTTAACCGCGCTAACGCTTTCGTTACATCTACCCAAAAAACATTGATTTTCGCCACGTCGTATGCTATCATATATTCACACGGCGGGTGCGGCTCCCATATGCCCCTCCCCCTGTGAAATCATTATTTACGGAGGAAATCCCAAAATGAAAAATCTGAAAAGATTTATGTCCGGTATAGTGGCGACTGCTATAGTTTTCGCTTCACTTGTAACGGGCGCTCAGGCGAAGTCGTACGACGACGTTGCGTCGGCCGACAGATATGCTGAGCAGATCGAGATCCTTTCCGATATTGGAGTTGTAAAGGGTACGAGCGAGAACGAGTTCTCGCCTGACGAAAAGGTTACCCGTGAGCAGATGGCGCTGCTTCTGTTCCGTCTTATGATCGGCAAGGACAACGCGGGCACGCTTAACACGACCGCGTTCACCGACCTCTACGACCATACTTACAGCGGTGCTATCTCTTGGGCAAACGCTTCGGGCTACATCATCGGTACGTCCACGACTACGTTCGCACCCACCGCAGGTATTTCGCTTCAGGACGCTATGACTATGCTCGTCCGCGCACTCGGTCACAGCTCCATTCAGATGAACGGCGGCTACCCTTGGACCTACATCGACGCGGCTGTAAAGCTCGGTCTTGACGACGGCATCGAGGATCTCTCCTACACCAAGGAGCTCACCCGTGCCGAGGTTGCGGCTATCCTTTACAATGCGCTCAGTGCAGAGTATCTCATTCCCCGCACCGCCTCTAACGGTATGACCTTCTACGAGTCTACCACTATTATTGAGCGCGTGTTCGGCTACGAGATCGACGAGAGCGTTATCGTTGCAACCAACAACTACGCACTTGAGGGCGTTGACACCGTAACCAAGGACGGCTTCGTTACAGTTCACACCGCAGACGGCTTTATCACCGTAAGCTACAAAGATCTTGGTCTTAAGGGCTCGTCTGACGAGCATCTCGGCAAGAGCTTCCGTCTTGTTTACAAGCGCGACGCACAGTCGAAGCTTACACACGTTCTCGGCTGTACCGAGACCGGCAAGAGCGAGGCGGCAAGCATTATCAAGTTCGGAAAGGACAACGCATACGTTGAGATAGGCGGCGTTAAGTATCAGGTTGTCGAAACCCTCTCCGACGCGCTTTCGACCAACGCAAACGAGCTTCTCGTTTACTCCTTTGCAAACGGCGACGAGCTCACCCAGATAACCACCAACGAGGCACTTGCTGCTCTCACCGGTGCGTTTGACGCAGAGATTATCTTCGATGACAAGGCAAGCGGCGTTGCTGACCGTCTTATCATCAAGCCCTTCGCATTTGGCAAATACACCGTTTCGGGCGGCAAGGTAAATATCGCAGGCGGCTTAAAGCAGGATGACCTTACAGTTACCAATCCCTACAAGGCAGAGAGCGGCGACTACGTGCTCTACTACTTTAACGAGGGTAAAAAGGCACTCGAGATCGCGGCAGTCCTCCCCGTTACCGAGGCAGGCAAGGTTACTCGCCTTTCGAAGGACAGCGTTACCATCGGCGGTATCACCTACAAGCTCGGTAACGAAAAGCTCGGCGTTAGCGCCGAAAGCCTCCACGACAGACTTACCGTCGGCGATAGCATTCGTGCGGTAGTGTTCGGCGATCAGGTGCTCGCACTTGAGGCGACCAGCGTTTCTATCGGTGCCGCATCGAAGTACCTTATCGCGGAAACCGGCACTACTCCCGTATTTGAAAACGGTAAGTTCTGCTACGTTATCAAGGCGATCATCGACGGCAAGAGCGAGACTATCTTCACTGAAAACCGCACGGTTAACGCAGGCGAGGTTTACCGCTACACCGTTGACGAGGACGGCATCTACAAGCTTATCGCAAAAACGGTTACGGGCGGCAGCATCGTTACCGGTGACGCAGAGTTCGTTCAGTCCAACTCGAAGAACAACGAGATCGCATTCGTGATCGACTCGGCAAACGGCACCACTATTGATAAGTCCGCGGCTAACTACACTATAAGCGAGGGCTCTGCCGACGCTGTTACCTCAACGGGCGCTGATGAGTCCGCTATCCGCTTCATCACCGATGCAAACACCGTGATCGTAGTAATCACCGATGGCACCGTTAAGGCACACAAGGGTGCTTACACCTCTAATATCACCGTTAACGACGGCGCATCCGTTACCGCTATCTTCGACAACGAGGTCGGTGCGGTTGAAACCCTTCGCTTTATGTTCATCTCGGACGGCGCACTCGGCGGCGCAGTTACCACCGAAACGAGCGTTAAGGTTCTTATGAACACCGGCAAGGAGCTCGTTGACGGCGTTGCGTTTAGCACCTACCTCGCGTTTGACTTCGCGACCGGCAAGGTAAGCGAGATGTACTCCGCAAGCGATGCGCTCGTGGCAGGCACCAACTACCTCACCGACGCTGACGGATTTATCACCGCAACCGAGGCAAGCGTTGCAAGCGGCATTGTTACCGGCTTCGCTGGCTCCACCGTTACCATCGGCGACACCACCTATACTGTGGCAGACGGCGTGAAGCCCGTGGCACTCGACGAGGACAACACCGTTTCCGAGAGCACTGTCTCTGCGGCGCTTATGCAGAGAGTAGAGTTCCTCACCGCCGATAACAAGATAACCTCTATGGTAATCATCGGCGAGGCGGCGTTTGAGGCAAGCTACGCAGGCGGCGTTATCACCGTAAGTGCTTCGGACGAGCTCGGCTCGACCGACACCTTCGGCGTAAGCTCCATCACCAAGAAGGGTGAGAGCTCCAACACCGAAATCGACATCTCGGACGCAGAGTCAGCTCTCGCAGGCGGTGCAGGCTTCGGCTTCACCGTAACCCTCGGGTCCGCTCTCGAGGCAGGCGACTACACTATCACCTTCACTGTACACAACGTGGCGTTTGAGTGTGAGTTCACCGTAGCATAATTTTTCTCCTGAAAAAATTATAAAAGCAACCGCAGAAAATTCTGCGGTTGCTTGCTTTTTATTCTTTGTCCTCGCTGCCTGCCATAACGTACTCGTTCTTTCGAATACCGGGGTACTTCTTGTCGAGGTACTCTTCACGGTACGGGTTTACGCCGTCCGACACCTTTGCAGGCTCGTTTTCGAGCGACCACGAGGGCTTCTTGTAGAACTGGTTGTGGAACGTATTTTCGATGCGTCCGCTCTTTTCAAGCGCATTCATACAAGCGCGTATACAGCCGCGCGCGCCGCATATCGCGAAATAACCCGTATGGGATAGGATATAGTCGTAGTAGCCCATAACGGACGTGCTCTCGGGCTTACGGAACCACTTCGCGTTAGCAAGCGAGTAGCAGAGGATATACGCCTCCTCCTCGGTCATCTCGCTCGACTTAACGTCGAACGCCATATTCGGGAATTCCTTCTTTAAAAACGGCGAGCAAATATTATTAAAGCCGTGATGGCTTAATGTACATCTGCCCATACGAACATCGCCGTACCAGATCTGCTTCTCGCCGCCAAAATCGACGTAAAGGCGCTTATCCGTTTCCTTAACGGGCGGAACAGCGTTGCCGGGGCACTCGCGCACGCACGCGCCGCAGTGCAGACAAATGTCGCCGGTGTCGAGGATCGGATCGGGCTCAAGCTCGCAGTCGGTGAAGATAAGTCCAAGTCTTACGCGAGGGCCGAACTTTTTGGTAAGGAATACCTTCGACCAGCCCACCTCGCCAAGTCCACAGCCTGCCGCGATAATACGCACGGAGCAGATAACGTCTGCAGGAACCTTGTCGGGTGCTACCGGCTCTCTCATACCGTTACCCTCGGGAACGGCAGGATAATGAGCGACAGCCTCCCAACCGTGGTCCTCGATAAAGCAGCAAAGATCGTACGACTTTCTCGGTCTGAAGAGCGAGTTTAATTTGTTATAGGAATAGAAGGTATAGTTATGCCAATGCGTACCTTCCTCAATGCCGCGGTACGTACCGCGCGGAATACGCATAGCAACGGCGATAACAGACTTCGCCTCGGGGAAATATGTAAGCGGTGACATAAGCTCGGGCGCGTCCTTAAAGCGCTCGATGTTGCCTATAGCGATACAGTCGATGCCAAGCTCTGCCGCTTTGTCCTTTATCATCTGAGATGTAAGCTTCATCGTACACCTCTCAATTACTTTTTACCACGAATGAAGGAGCCGCCTTCAACGGTCTGACCGTCACCTTCCGCTGCACAAGTGCAAGTACCGATAGCCCAAGCATCACGGTGTCTGAACTCGGTTTCAAACTTGTTCGAGAGCTTATCCTCTGCCTCGAGGTGACAGATGCAGGTACGGGTGCAGAGCGCTGCCATACGGTCTGGGCGAGCCGCGCTTGAGAAGCGGTTCGGTACAGCGCCGTTCTTGCAGACCTTACACTTTTCGTAGTCGATCTTTGCGACAGTCATCTTCTTGCCGCAGATCTCTATCTCTTCAGTTTCGGTTTCGCTGATAGCGCCGAGGGGGCAAGCCTTCGCGCACTTACCGCAAGCGTCGCATATGCTGCCCTCGCGAATGGGAGTGGGCTCAAGCTCCGCGTCGGTGATGATCATATGGAAGCGCTGACGGGGACCGAAGCGTTCGGAAAGCGGAATTCCGCCAAGACCGATCTCGCAAAGTCCGCAAGCTACTGCCGCGTAGTCGAAATCGGGAAATACGTTAGGCGCAGGTCTGCCGTCTGCTACGGAAACGCCGGTAGGAGCAATTTCCGTGGGATTCGGGAAGAGCGGAACAGCTTCCCAGCCCTCGTCCTCGAGGGTATTGGTAAGTCCGTAGCAAGCGATGGCAAGGAATTCGTCCTCGAGCCACTTGGAGCCAAACAGCGCATAGTCGCCGAAGTTCGTGCCCTCCTCAACGCCGCGAAGTGCGCCGCGGCAAACGCGCTTGCCGACCATAATTACGGTCTTGCCCTCGGGAAAAATAGAAAAGGGGTTTTTCTGCGGCTCAACGCACGCGAAGCGGGATTTGTCTGCGAAGCCGATGAGGTCAATGCCCTCACGCTTAACGGCCTCTTCGATTTTCTTCTTAAGATCGTTCATTTGTGTTGCCTTTCAAAAATTATTTGCGCGCAGTTATACTCTCGCGCCATCGTTTACAGTATATCACCGCGCATTTTTTCGTGCAATAAGTAAACACAATATATTTTATTTTTTCGAAACTTGATTTTTTTAAAGAGATGTGGTATCATAACAGTATAAGAGGTGATTATTAATGAATTTCAGTCGAGATATGAATGTATCAAGGCTCGTCGCTCACGCCTATGAGTATAAAAAAACAAAAGCCGTCCACGTCAGCAAGGAGCACGTTCACACGCTGACGCTTCGCGTCTTTGGCACAAAGGTAATAACGCCCGAGGGCGCACCTAAGCCGCTCGTCTCCGACGCAGGCAGTATAACGTACATACCGAGCGGCGTTGCGTACACCGAGGCGGCGCACGACGACGGACTTGCGTACTCTATCCACTTCGAGCTTTACGAGGATTGCGATTGTTCCGCCTTTGTCTACAAGCCTGCATCGAGCATCGAATACGCAAATCTTTTCCGCGTGCTGTGCGAGGGATACCGCGCGGGTTACGAGCGTGACTACCGCTGTTTGTCGCTGCTTTACGCGATATTCGCACAGCTATCGTCAGACCTTTCGCGTACCGAGCGTCACGCCGTGCCAAAGCGCATCCGCCACGCGATAGACGTGATAAATCGCCTGTATTCCGAGCCTGATCTCGCCGTCAGCGCACTCGCCGCCGAGGCAAATGTGAGCGACGTATATTTTCGCCGCGAGTTTCGCGCGTGCGTCGGAATGTCGCCGATAGAATACATAACGAAGGTACGCCTTGAAAACGCAAAGGCGCTCCTCGATACCGGAGTCTATCAGGTCAGCGAGGTAGCGACACGCTGTGGCTTTGACAGCATCAGCTATTTTTCACAGCGCTTCAAAAAGGCGTACGGACTGTCGCCAAGCGAATATATGAAGCGGCAGGAATAGCGCAGACCCCTAAAGATTTTACAAAAAGCCTCTTGACAACCGCGCATCATTGTGATATCATTATGATATCACATATGAGAGGTTGATACTTATGAAAGAAAAAACCTTATCCGGCAGAAAGAATGGTATGCTTGCTTTAATTGTTGGCATACTTCTGTATCTCGCAGGAATAGCTGCGTGTATATTTGGCGGCATACTGCTTGATAACGGAACTACCGCTGTCGGCGCAGCACTCCTTGCAGTTGGCCTTGTCTGGGCATCTATCGGTTGGATTCCGTTCCTTGGCCTCAAAATACTCAAGCCACAGGAGGCGCTTGTGCTCACGCTGTTCGGCAAATATATCGGCACACTCAAGGACGCCGGCTTCTACTACGTTAATCCCTTCTGCACCGCAGTAAATCCCGCTGCAAAGACAAAGCTCAGCCAAAGCGGTGACGTGAGCAGTAACAGCAGTCCGCTTCGTGTAAACGCAAGCACGGGTAACGTCACAATTGACACGGGTGCAAACAAGATATCCCTCAAAATAATGACACTCAATAATCAACGTCAGAAGATAAACGACTGCCTCGGAAATCCCGTAGAAATAGGTATCGCGGTAATGTGGCGCGTGGTTGATACGGCAAAGGCTGTGTTTAACGTCGACAACTACAAGGAATATCTTTCGCTCCAATGCGACAGCGCACTTCGCAATATCGTGCGCATATATCCTTACGATATCGCACCGAACGTAGATACCACCGGCGACGGTCTTGCCGACGAAGGCTCGCTTCGCGGTTCAAGCGAGGTCGTTGCCAAGCGTATCCGCGACGAGATACAGGCAAAGGTTGCAGAAGCAGGTCTTGAAATAATCGAAGCGCGCATTACATATCTCGCGTACGCTCCCGAAATTGCCGCAGTAATGCTTCAGCGCCAGCAGGCGTCCGCAATCATTGACGCACGCAAGATGATCGTCGACGGCGCGGTGGGTATGGTTGAAATGGCGCTCGAACGCCTTGCAGAAAATGATACAATTCACCTTGATGAAGAACGCAAGGCGGCTATGGTATCCAATTTGCTCGTTGTGCTCTGCGGCAACCACGACGCACAGCCCGTAGTCAACTCGGGAAGTCTTTACTGATATGGCAGAAAAAAAGCAACTGCCCCTGCGTCTTTCGGAGAAATTGTTTGCCGAAATTGCGGCGTGGGCGGAGGATGATTTTCGCTCGGTAAACGGTCAGATCGAGTATCTTCTTACTGAATGTGTCCGTCAGCGAAAAAAGAACGGGAAATACGTATCGGACGAGATAGACAAACCGCTCGAGTTCGACCTTTCCGATACGAAAAAGAAATAAGCAAGAGCCTCGGCAAAACCGAGGCTCTTTCCTAATTTTATGTAGCTTATTTCATATTTTCGCCAAGCTTCAGCGTGCGCATAACGGTATCGACCGTCAGCGCAAGATCGCTCTTACTGCGCGTCTTTGCTTTTGAAAAATCAACGGCAACGCGGTTGATGCTGTATATCGCGCCAACGCCCATATCGTACGCGCTGTCCATATTGTCGCCGATGTCGCCGACCACAGCGATGACGGGAACGCCGATAGCCTTCGCCCTCTGCGCGATGCCGATAACGACCTTACCGCGAAGACTCTGGCTGTCTATTTTACCCTCGCCCGTGAAGATAAAATCCGCGTTTGCGGCGATATTCTCGAAGCCGACCGTGTCAAGCACCGTGTCGATGCCCGATTTAAGCGTCGCGCCGAAGAACGCCACCATGCCTGCGCCCATACC
>JAZNBZ010000139.1:0-34478 GCA_045587285.1 Candidatus Flemingiibacterium sp.
CTATTGACAAAAGCTCAAAAGTGTGGTAGAATATTTCTACCTCTGCGAGAGGGTTCTTTTTTTGCGCAAAAATCGCCGCGAGATTTGTGCGAGTTAAGTCCGCTTTCGGGAGGGAGGTACGTGACCTAGCCGCGCGCTGCCATGTTGCGCCGACTCCGTCACAATTTCTAACGTGCGTGGGGACAACCCTCGCATAATCTAATCGGGAGGTGCCGAAAAAATGAGAGTCAAAATCACACTTGCGTGCACTGAGTGCAAGCAGAGAAACTACGACACAAAGAAAAACAAGAAGAATGACCCCGACAGACTTGAAATGAACAAGTACTGCAAATTCTGCCGCAAGCATACCCTTCACAAGGAAACCAAGTAATCGCATAAGCGGTAAATAATTGATTGGAGGATCAACTATGGCGGAAATCGAAAAGAAGGCTAAGAAGCCGGGCGTGTTCTCTCGTATGGGAAAATTCCTTCGTGAGTACAAGGCCGAGCTTGGCAAGGTCACCTGGGCGTCCAGACAGGAAACGCTCAAGAATTTCGTTGTCGTAGCTATCACGGTCGTTATTGTAGGCGCCGTAATCGGCGTTCTGGATATAGCGTTCTCCGAGGGTATTCGTGCGCTCGGCGGACTTATATAATCAAGTAACGATTACGGAGGATCATCAATGAGTGATCTTTACGACGCAACCGGCGAAAAGAGATGGTATGTAGCACATACCTACTCCGGCTACGAAAACAAGGTTAAGACGAACCTTGAAAAAATCGTCGAAAACCGCGGACTTCAGGACGTTATCGTAGACATCCGAATCCCGGTCGAAACCTATATTGACAGCGAGACCAAAAAAGAGGTCGAGGAAAAGATTTTCCCGAGCTATGTGCTTGTAAAAATGGTAATGACTGACGAAACATGGCACGTCGTCAGAAATATCAGCGGCGTTACAGGTTTCGTAGGACCGGGATCCAAGCCTACCGCGCTGACGGAGGCCGAGGTTGCCGCAATGGGCATCGAGGCAGGCGCAGCGAAGGTCGTTGTCAGCTTTAATATTGATGATACCGTTGAGATCCGCGACGGTGCGCTCAAGGGAACCCGCGGCGTGGTCAAGGAGATCTCCGACGACAAGAAGAAGGTCACGGTGCTCGTCAATATGTTCGGAAGAGATACTCCGTTCGAGCTCGATACGGACACTATCACTCTTGTGAACGAATGAGGTTAATCCTCAAACGTGGGAGGGAGAAAACCACTAAAAATTCTCCCGAAAATTCAACAGAAGCCAAAAAGGCTTCGCTACCACAATAGGAGGTACATTTATCATGGCAAAGAAGATTATGGGCTATATTAAGCTCCAGCTGCCCGCAGGAAAGGCTACTCCTGCTCCCCCCGTTGGTCCCGCTCTCGGTGCTTACGGTGTTGCTATTCCTGTTTTCACTAAGGAATTCAACGAAAGAACCAAGAAGGATATCGGTCTTATCATTCCGGTAGTTATCACCGTTTATGCTGACCGTTCGTTCTCCTTCATCACCAAGACTCCTCCCGCACCCGTTCTTATCAAGAAGGCTTGCGGAATCGAGACTGCATCCGCTACACCTAACAAGACCAAGGTAGCTAAGCTTACCAAGGATCAGGTTAAGCAGATCGCTGAAACCAAGATGGTAGACCTCAACGCAGGTTCGCTCGAAGCTGCAATGAGCATGGTCGCTGGTACTGCTCGCAGCATGGGCATTACCGTCGAGGAATAAGGAGGAGTTAAACAATGAGCACTGGAAAGAAATACAATGAGAGCGTAAAGCTTATCGAAAAGGCAAAGCTTTATGACGCATCTGAGGCTCTCGCACTCGTTTGCCAGACTGCAAAGGCAAAGTTCGACGAGACTGTAGAAGTACACGTTCGCCTTGGCGTTGACTCCCGTCACGCTGACCAGCAGGTTCGTGGCGCCGTAGTACTCCCCAACGGAACCGGTAAGACCGTTCGCACCCTCGTATTCGCGAAGGGCGACAAGGCTAAGGAAGCAGAAGCAGCAGGCGCTGACTACGTTGGCGCAGAGGATTATGTCGCAAAGATCCAGCAGGAAAACTGGTTCGAGTTCGACATCATTATCGCAACTCCCGATATGAGGGGCGTTATCGGCCGTGTCGGTAAGGTTCTCGGTCCTAAGGGCCTTATGCCTAACCCGAAGGCTGGTACCGTTACTATGGACGTTGCTAAGGCTGTTACCGAGGCTAAGGCAGGTAAGATCGAATACCGTCTCGACAAGACCAACATCATTCACTGCCCCATCGGCAAAGCATCCTTCGGTGCTGAAAAGCTCGGCGAGAACTTCAACGCTCTGCTTGGCGCTATCATCAAGGCAAAGCCCGCTGCAACCAAGGGTCAGTACATCAAGAGCTGCGTAGTCGCTTCGACTATGGGCCCCGGTGTAAAGGTCAACTATGCAAAGCTTGGCTAATTTTTAGCTATGATAAAAACCGTCGCAAATGCGACGGTTTATTCGTTTTATTGGTGGGATTGCGCGAAGCGGGGCGTGGAGGACGTCGCCCCCTACAAATGGTTCATTCACATCTTTTGGGTTCAACGCTAAAGATGTGGAAATCTAACAATTGCCGCTAAACAGTTGCCGAGCTTTCTTTCAAGGAAGCCGCTTCCCTTCTCCTCACTCATAAAAATTCCTCGACAGAAACTCCTCCTGCCAGCCCTCGGACAGCGCGGTGAACTTCGCGGAGAAGCCCGTCACGCGTACGACGAGATCGTCGTGATCCTCGGGGTGTATCTGCGCGTCGAGGAGTTCCTCCTTCGTCACGCAGTTGAGCTGAAGCGATTGGAAGCCGCTCACAGCAATCGCACGAAGCAATGCATCAAAAATTTCGGGCGTCATACGCGCCGCAGGAAGCAGCATATTTACTACGGAGTTGCCTGCGCACTTCGAGAAATCGAGTGCCCGCGCACTTGCAACAACCGTCGTTGCCGAATCTATCTTGTGCAGGCGCGAGGGAGTAAGTCCTTGCGAGAAATACGTGCCGCCAAGTCGTCCGTCGGGCGTTGCCTTTGTCATCTCACCCCAAAAGCGTATTTCGGTGTAAGTCACGTGCCCCATACCGATCTTACCGCCAAAGCGAGTCGGAAGTCCGTCGAGCGCGGCGTATAGGTCGTCCCACAGACGCGTCGCCATCGCGGACGATGCGTCGCTTGCGTCGCCCCAGCAGTTGCAGGAGAGTGCCGCACGGCGAAGCTCGTCACATCCTTGCCAATCCGCACGCACAGCGGCCAAAAGCTCGCCAAGCGTGCATATTTTTTTGTCAAAGCAGAGCGTTTTTATCGCAATCAGCGAGTCTACCACGTTCGGAAATCCAACGAAGCAGAACACTTCATCGTTATACCTTGCGCCGCCGTTTGTGAAATCCTTGCGCTTTTCAAGACATCCCTCCATCGTCATCGACGTTAAGATAAGCGGATCGACCTTTGGTCGAAGCGGCGCTCCGATTGCAACAACCATCGCACGCTCTTTGAAAAGATGCCTGAAATTGCCCATCATAATCGCGTAAAGCTCGTCGAAGCCCGCCGCGCCGTCAAACGGCTCGAACTCTATCTTCGCCGCCGCCATTCTATCGCGGTCGTTGTGAACGGTCATCTCAAAAACGCGAAGCAGGTTCACGTACGCGCCTGCGTCGGGCTTCTCAATGCCGTTGCACTTCATATCCCAGCAGCCCGACACAATATAGTCACGCGCCTCTCTGAGCGTGCGCCCTTCACGCACAAGTGCCGGAATACACATATCGTCGTTCTGATAAAGTATCGCGCTGTTGCCGCCAAGCACCGCCTTATTAAGCTCATCAAGGTATTCCTTCGGCGAATTCGAGCCAAAGCGCGCCTTTATTTTCGGGTAGATTATCTTCTCCTCGCGGTTTACTTCTATGAAAAGCCGTGTCAGATCGTTCCACACGGGCTTGCCGTCGGCGTCACAGCCGCCGAGAACGTACGTGTTCTCGAACTCGTGATCGGCGTAGCCTGCCATTTTCATATCGTGGTCGTAGTGAGAGTCCCACGTGATAAGGAATTTTGCGATAAGCTCACGCGCCTTGTCCTCGGTAATATCGCCGCGCTCAAGCTCGCGCTTGTATATCGGGTAAAGATCAAGGTCGGGTCTGCCGAAGGTGTTGTAGCCGATTCCCTCAAGCGCACCGCACGCTTTACGCATAAACGCGAACGCGTTGAGCGCCTCGTAGAGCGTTTCGGGTGCTTCCCACGGCACTCGGCGAGCGGTTTTGGCAATAAGCTCGGCGTTTTTCCGCGCGGCTTCGTCCGTAAGCGTTTCAAGGCGCTTTTCTGCCACCTCTGCGAATTTCTCCGCAAGGCGCTTAATGCTCAAAACACCCGTTACAGTCGCGTTTAAATAGTCGCGCTCCTCGTCGGTTTCAGCATTTTCAAGCTGCGCGAGCGCCTTTTCATATATACCGCGAAGTCCGTGCTCGAAAAGCGGTCGGTAATTGAACTGAAAATGCTGTAGCTCGTCGCAAAAATCGCCGCAGATGAGATACAGTTGATTGCGCTTCTGCGAGCGCGCGCGCTCGAGTAGCTCGGGATAAGTATCCGCGTAAATACGGCGGTTTCTTCTGAATGCCCAACCGCCCGCGTGCTCGTGACCGCCGCGCCAGACGTTCGCGCCGTCACAGTGCGCTACCATCGTGCCGATTTCATAGTAAAACGGCGAATTGTCGAATATCACGGGCTCGCATAGCTCGACTATCGTTTCATATTGGAGCGCCTTCATCCGGTACGCGTTCATATCCTCCCTATATCTGCGCTCGAGCTCGGCCGTGCAAGCTACGTTAAACGCATCCGCTCTCTTGTCGAGAGCGTTCTCGTAAAAATCGCGCAGCTCGGCGCGAAGCTTATCAAATCCCATAAGATACCTCCGTTGCGGTTATGCTTTGAGTATACCACGCACCGGCTCAACATACAATAACCAATACGGAAATTTTGCACTTTTCGGAAATATATTTTCCCAAAGCGCTTTACTTTTTCGAGGGCGCGTGATATACTTAATCTAAGAGGAGGCGAGCAAATGGAGCTTCACGATATAACCGTATCCGACGTTATAGCGGCTGTACACTTTAAAACGACCGAAAAAAGCTGGACCTCAAGCCCTCGAGGGCATCACATTCTCGCATATCAGATCTCGGGCGAGTTTCCGCACGACTTTGGCAGCCGCACGCTCACCGCAAAAGCGGACACCGTTCTATTTTTTAACAAAAGCGAACCCTTTTCCGCCGTTCAGCGAGAGGTTGGCGAGTCTATCGCAATACACCTTACGACGGCAAACGATATAGATATTCCAAGCTTCATAATCCCCGCAAAGGGACCTTCGCTGAGAACGTCGTTCGAGCGGCTTTATCAGGTTTGTATGCGCTTTGATCCCTCTGACCGCCACCGCATAATGGCAATGACGTACGAGCTTCTTTACTGTGTTGACGCTCTTCGCGGCGAGTGCTATCATCCGAGAAACGAACGCCTTCAGCGTGTGACCGATTATATCCGCGAGCACTTTAGAGAATCCATCTCAAACGAAGCTCTCGCAAGCCTCTACGGCGTGTCGTCAAGGCGCCTTACCGACCTTTTTAGAAGCGCCTACGGGATCTCGCCCGCCGCGTACATACTCGACTACCGCCTGAATATAGCGAAGCAGCTTTTAGAATACAGCACCCTCTCGGTATCCGACGTAGCGGCCGAAGCAGGCTTTTCGGATATAACCTATTTCAGCCGTGTCTTTAAAAACAAGATTGGTGTAACGCCGAGTAAATACAGACGAAATAACACCGCGCGATAATTCGCGCGGTGCGTTTTTATTTGTGGAATACGGCACCGTATTTTATATACGCGCGCTTGATGGGATCAACCCTCTCCTGCGCCGCCTTGTAAAGTGACGCATAGTAGCCCGCGACGCTTGAAAGCTCCTCGGCGGATAGGTTGCCCGAAAATTCGGCTTTTTGAATTATCGGCATTACCTTTGCAAAGCCTTGTCCGCCAAGCGCGCCGAGCGCGCTGTCAACGCGCTTTGCAAATGCGCTCGCTCTCTCGCCGCTGTCGGGAACAAGGCGAAGATGCTCTAACAGTTTCATAATCTCGTCGCCGATATATTCGGCAGTGACGCGCCTATCTCGCTCGCCGACAAGTCCGTGCCGCGCCATTTCGGCTATCTCGAGCCGTTTTTTCTCAATCGTCCTGCCGCGATAAGCTATAAGCACTGCGCCTGCCGCCGCTAACGCTATCACAAGCACCAAAGCCACGACACCCACGCGAACGTCGCCTTTCTCTTTTGGCAAAGCCGTATCGTCATCGTCTTCGCCGCTCACTGTGGGCGTAGTTGCCGTCGGCTCCTTTTCATTCGTATCAGTAGGTGCCGTATCGGGAGGTATTGCCGTGTCGGAGGTATCGGAGGTGTCGGTGTTATGAGAGACATCCGCACCAACCTCGACGGTATCGCCGACGACGTGCGACGAGGTCGTCTCGTACGTTATCCAGCCGTAATAATCGTAGTACACCTCAACCCACGCGTGCGCATTACCGTCGCGCACCGTCACCTCGTATTTGCCAATATCGCCCTCGGGCGATGCGCCAAAGCCGTATGCAACGTAGCCCTCGGCGTATCGCGCAGGTATTCCCGCCGCGCGCAGAAGCATAACCGCCGCACTCGCGTATTGCACACAGTATCCTTCCTTCGTATCGAAGAGAAACGTTTCGGCGGCGTTCGAATACGCGCGAAGAGCGCTCGGCGCACTCGGCTCAAGCGTGTAGACCATATTCTCTGAAAGATACCGTATGACCGCGGCAACGATCTCGTGCCTGCCCGTATAGCTCTCCGCCTTTTTGCGAAGCTCCGCGCCCGTGGCACCGCATATCTCACCCACAAGCCGCTCAAACGACGCAAAGTGCTCACAGCCGCTCATATAATTCTCGTATACGAAATCTCTGTAAAGCGGTAGGTTATCGACAAGCGCGTCCACCTCGCGCCGCTGTGTTGCGTTCATCGCGTATGCATATCGGTATGCGAGCGAGCTTTCGCCGCTTGGGAACGTGTAAGCGTCGGATAGAGAATGCGGCTGTGTAAATTCTGCGTCCGCCAGGCTCTCGTATAAGCCGCGAACGTCGTCCTCGTCGCCGCCCGACGATATAAGCCTTCGCATTTCGAAAAGCAGATCGTACTGCCTTGCATATTCTGCTACCAAAGCGGATACGGAGAGTATACTGCCGTCACTCGGCGGAAGCTGTAAATGCGCGAACACGGTGTAGTCGTCAACCAAAACGTAGTCGGCGGAGCTGAATATTCCGTCGTAGTAATTCGCGTATCCGCGCGTGTGCGTATCGTCGCGCGAACCGTATGCAAGCAGGCGCATTCTCTGGTCCGTGTACGAGGGCAGATACAAAAGAGACTCTGTCGGAGATTTTTTATCTATATGCACGTACGCGCTGACGTAACCGAGCTCGGTGTGATACGAGACGGCGTTCTCGCCGTGCGGCGTTGCCACGAGCGAGGGATCTATTGCCCGAAGCAGCTCGGCTGTGAGGAATTCGTGTGAAAAGCCCGTGCCAAACGTCGAGCGGTACTCCGGAAGCTCGTCCTCGGCGGCGGTGTGCCAACCGTCGTCAACGTAATCTCTGCCCACCCACGAGCGAAGGTATATAGGCGTATTTACGTCACCGTGCACCTCGAAAATCCGTTTGCCCGTGAATATTCGGCGCTGTGCTGCGGTGCTTCGAATATCGTTTGCCGCATTATCGCCAAAAATGACGCTCACACCGCCCGACGAGCCGTTTGCAACGGCGTTTACGAAGTTTTCGAGCTTCACCGCCGTGCTTGATATAGCCGGAATATCCGGCATAGGCTCAGTTATCTGCATCGGGATTATCAAAAGCACGAGCGCCGTAAGTGCCGCGGCAATACCCGTAAATCCGCCGACGCTCGAGTTCACGCGAACGACGTGGTTTATCTCACTGCGCGCATCGGGAGATTTTTTAGAAAAGCCAAGCTCGCTTCCGATATACTTTTTAGAGCAATACACCCCGTCGTACACAAACAGCGCCACGACGCCGCAAAGCGACGCGAGCATAAACGCAAGCCCCGTAATATCCTCGCACGCGCCAAGCGCTATCATAGTAGCCGCCAGAACGACCGACACGCCAAAATACGGCACCACGCGTGCGCGTCTTACAGTGCACGCGACGCTGATAATGCCAAAAACCAAAACGATAATCAACGCGGCAAGGAAAACGAGCCTATTCTCGTCAAGCTCGGCAAGTCTGTCTGAAATATCAATAATTCTCTGCTCTGCGCCGTAATATTCAAGCGCATCGAGGCGTCTGAGCCATACGTTATACGCCGTAATTACGGTAAGCCAAAGCACCTCGAATATTCCGCCCTGTGAGCCTGCGAGCAACAGAAATGCGCACGCAAGCACGACCGCCCCCACCGCAAAAAGCCGCTTCGTACAAAGCATCGCGCCAAGCAGTGCACATACGATTGCCGATATAGCGAATACCGTACCGCGGTCAATTTCGACACCGGCGGCGTCGAAGGTGAAAAGAGCGAGCCCAAACGTGCACAGCAAAGCAAGCGCCACCCTGGAAATATATCCGAGAAGGCGCAGATAAGGTTTTCTGTTGTCAAGCTGTGTCTCGGGCATAACAAGCCCGAGCCTATGCTGCTTTTTCAATGAAGTTACCTCGTCAGGGTTTAAATTTTATAACGTCAAAGCCTGCTGATGCAAGCTCACGGATATGGTTTTGCGGTGAAGGCTGATCCGGCAAAAAGAGCTCGGCATCCTCAAAAACGTGAAGCTCGGGCGCGCCGAGGGACGAATTGCCGCCAAAATACGCACGGTATTCCCGCGCGCGCTGTGCCGTAAGGCACGGGCACACAATTATAGGCCGCGATCCATCGACGTGCGCGATATCGCGGATACGGGCGATATGCCCTGCCGCTTCGTCGAGCCCCGCAGAGCCGAGCCTGCGAAACGCCGAAGCGTAGTCGGCGAGCGAGTCAAGGCGTACCGATACTGCCTCGCCGCCCTCTACCCACGAAAGCACGACCGTGTTTTGTGCGCGAAGCTCGCGAAGCGTGATAGCAAGCGCCATTTCGACGACGGCGTCTGCGCAGACGTTATCTATTTCCTCGCAGTTTTCCTCGAGCGGAGTACGAAGCCCTTCGTGCGCCCCGCCAAAGTACGGCTCGAGGTCACACATCACCAATACGTCAACGCCAAGCGGCACGGCGCCGTCGCGAACGATAATATCCTCCGATTTGCTCGACAGCTTCCAATGCACGCGCTTCAGGCTGTCACCTGCGGCGTAAGGGCGCGTATCAAACGCGTCCGCGCAATCCTTATCGTGCGACGGCGTGCTCACGTGAGCACCCTCGCCCTCTGCATAGGCGTCTCGCGACGGCAGAGAAAGCCTTCTCGGAAGCACGAACACCGTCTGCGTTTTACCCACCTTCACGCGAAATCTCACCGATCGGGTAAAATCGTATACGTATACGTGCGATATACCGACCTCGTATTCGCCGCGGCGTAAAAATTCAACGCCGCGCGCTATCTGACCGCTCGAAAACGGCAAAAGCGTCATTACCGCCCGTGAGGCGTCGGAGTGAGATATACGCTCGCCGGGCAGCATCAGCTCAACCTCGGCAAACGCAACGGGAAGCGGCCCCTTGTTGGTCACGTTTGCGAAAAGAGATACCACTGCCTTCTTTTCGACCGTGGTTTGTGACAAGCGAACCGATGCGCGCACGCACAGCGCCGCCACGCCTATTTGGAAGATCGCCCCCAACGGAAGGATAAGCACGAACACGAACACCGTGTGTGACAGCGCAGTTCTATACGTCTGTGCAAAAATCAGCGCACCTGCAAGAATCGCGGGATAAAGAAGCGCCTGCGCGGTAAAGCCTATCGGCAGGCGTTCAAAAAAAGCTTTTATTTTCGTAAGCATCAGCGTTTTCCCTTATACGGAATTTTCACGCCGCGAAGCACGTCTGCGACGACCGTATCGACGCTCGCGCCGCGAAGCCGTGCGTCCTGCTTCAGAACGAGTCTGTGTCCGACGCACGCGCCGAAGATCTCGTAAACGTCCTCGGGCAGAGCGTAATTTCTCGAATTCATAAACGCATACGCCTGAACGAGCCCCTTCAAGGCGATAGAAGCACGCGGACTCGCACCGAGCGCAACAGCCGCGTGCGTACGCGTTGCCGAAACGAGTGCAACTATGTATCTGTATATCTCCTCGTCAACGCGAACGTCGGTAACGAGCGCGCGAAGGAACGACAAAAGAGATGCGCTGATTACGGGCTTTATATCACGGACGGCGTCCGCGCCCTGACTCTGTGCGACGATGCGCACCTCCTCCTCGGGCGTGGGATAACCCAGCGAAAGCTTGATGCCAAAGCGGTCGAGCTGTGCCTCGGGGAGCGGAAACGTGCCGACGAAGCCCGACGGATTCTGCGTTGCAATAACCATAAACGGGCTTGGAATATCGTACGTTTTGCCGTCCACGGTAACTCTGCCCTCTTGCATAGCCTCAAGGAGCGCCGACTGCGTTTTCGGCGACGCGCGGTTTATCTCGTCGGCGAGAAGTATATTGGTCATAACGAGTCCCGGCATAAATTCAAAGCGCTCTGCGGCGCGGTTGTAGACGTTAAATCCCGTAATATCCGCCGCCGTAACGTCGGGGGTAAACTGCGCGCGGCGAAACTCGAGGTCCGCCGATAACGCGAGCGCCGCCGCAAGCGTCGTCTTGCCGACACCGGGCACGTCCTCGATAAGCACGTGCGCGCCCGCAAGAAGCGCCGTTACAAGCAGCTTCACCTCGCGGTGCTTGCCTATTATAACGGTTTCGATTCTGTCCGTCAGCTTTTTTGCGGCGGAATACGCCTTCTCGGCGTCAATATCCGCAAAGCGTACGTTTGAAAAATCGCGCGGCGTATCGGTCTTTGTGGTGCTTTCCATATCCGTTATCCTTTCAAAGGGGTATTTTGTCTGCTTGCCGCAGGCAAAACTCCGCCCTGCTTTTGCTTAATAGAAATATTTTAGATTAGACTGGCTCTTGTCCCAAGAGTATCCAAGCTCGCTCATTTCCGCGTCGGAGAGCATATAGTAGCGGTAGCTTATGCGTCCCGTCATATCGGGCACGGGATCGTCGTGCGTCACGTCAACGTGGTATATGCGTCCGTCAACCAGCACCATATTCCACGCGTGCTCGTCACTGCTTGCGGGCGCGGTGCCCGTAACCACGACGGAGCGTATTCCGACGCGCCTTGAGAGCATATTGAACGCCGCGGCGTAGCCCTGACAAACTGCCGATTTATTACACAGCGCTCCTGCCGCAAGACGCGCCTCGAAGGCAACCGTTCCTGCAAGGTAGCCGTTATAGTCGTACGCACAGTTAAGTATGATATAGTCGTGTATTGCTTTGACCTTTTCGGCATCGGTCATATTCTCCGTGATGACGGTTTCGGCAAATCTGTCCGCCTTATCAAGCGCCTTTTGGTGAAGCGCCATCAGCTCGTCAACGTCGTTTGCATAGCGAAGCGTCAGATTGTATTCAACGGGATCGTTTGCATCGTACGAGCAGCTCAGCGACGTCGTGTAGAAATACTCAAGATAGATCACGTTGGCGTGACGGTAGTAATTTTTCCACGTGTCAAACGGAATATCGCTCGTAAACGTAAACTCGCGCATAAACTCGCGGCTGAGTACGTAGAAAAGGTCAATAAGCTCCGATTCGGTGTTGAGCTTGTTCTCTGCGGCGTTTGCAAGTATGGCGTCCCTCTTGTACGCATACGGCTCCTCGCTGTAGTCGAGCACGCGCACGATTATTGAAGCCGCCTCGCTTCGAAGCGCGTTGCCCTCTCCGTTATAGATGCGCGTTCCGTCGGGCATCAGATATCCGCGCAGCAGGTATTCGTTGTACGCAGTCGAGGCGTACGCATCGGAAATATCCGAAAAGGGATCGTCTATTCGCACGACGTCGATGCCGAGCGCGAGCACCATCATTTTAGTCATCGCCGCACGCGTGATCGCCGCAGACGGATCAAAGCCCGCGATAATGTCGTCGTCGGTCAGAATTCCGCCCTTGTACGCAAGCGATATGTAAACCGACGCCCAATGCTCGGGAAAAAGCCAAAAATCAAGCTCAACGTCAGTGTCGGCACCCATAGCAACCATCAGCATCTTAACGAACTCTGCGTTCGTTATCTCGCGCTCGGGGTGGAAGCTTCCGTCCGGATATCCGCTAAGTATTTTAAGCTCGGCAAGGCGCATAACGTCACCAAAGAACCAATCGTCCTCGCAGACGTCCGGAAACGTAGGCGTCGTATGCTCCTCTGCGTGCTCCGGAGAGGAAACGGACGGAATGGTCTGATTTACGCTGTCGGTGGGCTCAGCCGCCCCGACGGGCATCGCCGAAAGCGCCGACACAAGCGCGAGAAGTACCGCGCACAGCGCTGTTATTCGCTTTTGAGATTTGTCTTTCATAATATCGCCCCGCTGATTTATTCTCCTGCCAAAACGGAATTAGTTTTGTCTTATAAATTAATTTTAGCATATAAGCAACCAAGTGTCAATGGCATAAGACGGCAAAGAAATTATTTTACATTTCGAGCGCAAAAGGCGCCGTTTTTTACTAAACCGTGAACACCGCGCAAAACAAAAGCGGCACTCAAAAGAGTGCCGCCTCGATTTATAATACCTTTGATAAAAACTCAACCGTTCTCGGGTTCTTGGGACTTGCAAAAAACTCCGCAGGCGTATTTTCTTCCATAATTACGCCCTGATCCATAAAGAATATACGCGATCCGACCTCTCTGGCAAAGCCCATTTCGTGAGTAACGACGACCATCGTCATACCGTCCTTGGCAAGCTCCTTCATAAGGTCGAGAACCTCGCCTACCATTTCAGGATCAAGCGCCGACGTCGGCTCGTCGAACAGCATAACCTCGGGATTCATAGCAAGCGCACGCGCGATAGCAACGCGCTGCTTCTGACCGCCCGAAAGCTGATTTGGATAGCTATCCGCCTTATCCGTAAGACCTACTCTTGAAAGAAGCTCCATCGCCGTCTTTTCCGCGTCCTCCTTTGGCACCTTTTTAAGCATCATAGGCGCGCAGGTTATATTGTCGAGTATGGTCATATGCGGGAAAAGGTTGAACTGCTGGAACACCATTCCCATCTTCTGGCGGTGCGCGTTAAGCTTTACGCCCTTGCCCATCAGATCCTCGCCGTCAAAAATAATGCTTCCGCCCGTAGGCTCCTCAAGCATATTAAGGCAACGCAAAAACGTCGATTTTCCCGAGCCCGACGGGCCGATAACGCAGACCACGTCGCCCTTGTAAATATCCGTGTCGATACCGCGAAGCACCGACAGCTCGCCAAACGACTTTTCAAGGCCGCGAACGCGAATTATAGCTTTAGAACGCATATTATTTTCCATTGCTCTTCTGCAGCCTCCTTTCAAGTATTGCCAAAAGGCGCGTCATAATAACTACCATTACAAGGTAGATAAGCGCGAGAAGAATTATCGGGTTTACAGCATCGAAGGTCTTGTTTCTGATGTTCGTAGCCGCCTTGGTAACGTCGGTCACGGCAACGTAGCCGGCAACGGACGTTTCCTTTAAAAGCGCGATACACTCGTTACCGATAGCGGGCAAAATGTTTTTGATAGCCTGCGGCATAATGATCTTTGCCATAGCCTGTCCCTTGGACATACCGAGGCTTCTCGCCGCCTCCATCTGACCGCGGTCAACGGCGTTGATACCGCTTCTGATAAGCTCTGCCATATACGCGCCGGAGTTTATACCGAATGCCGCAATTGCGACGGGAACGCCGTCCTTCGCCCATACGAAAATAACGAAGAAGAACACCATAAGTAAAACGGTAACGGGAATTCCGCGAATGACCGTGGTATAAAGATCGCAAAGCCAATTGAATATGCGAAGCTTTTTATTTCCCTCACAAAAATACTTTATTATCGCTATAATAGCACCGATAACGACACCGATCGCCAATGCGCCAATCGTAATTATCAAGGTGTTTTTAAGACCGTCAACGAGCCACATCCACCTGTCGCCCTCGATAAAGGTCTTTTCAAGCTTGTCAAACCAGCTCATCTATGTTTTTCCTTTCTTTTGATGAGTTTCTAAAACCCAAGAAGCAGCTCCGCAGCAAATTGTGCGGAGCCGCTACAACGTTATTTATCAGGGTTAGGGCTTGAAGTAGGTCTCGCCATACTCTGCGAAGATAGCCTCTACGGTACCGTCGGCAATAAGAGCGGTGAGTACTTCATCAATCGCTGCAACGAGATCCTCGGAGCCGAATGCGAATGCGAATGCATAAGGCTCATCGGTCATCTTTTCGTCAAGAATTACGAGTCCGTCGCCGTCCTCAACCATCTGCATAGCAGTGAGGTTGTCAACTACCCAAGCGTCTACCTTACCGGTGGTAAGAGCAGCCTTCGCGTCAGCGTTTGCTGCGAATGCGCTTACGTTGTCAACGCCAAGAAGCTCCTTGCAGCCCTCGTCAGCGGTGGTACCGGTCTGAACGGAAACCTTCTTGCCGTCGAGGTCGGCCTTGCCGGTGATCTCGCTGCCTTCCTTAACTACGATAACCTGAGCGGCGTTGTAGTAAGGAGTCGTGAAGAGCATATTTTCCTTGCGCTCCTCGTTTGCGGTGATACCCGACATACCGCAGTCATACTTAGCGGACTGAATACCAAGAAGAACGGAATCGAAGTCCATCTGTACGATCTCAAGCTCAACGCCGAGCTCTGCCGCGATAAGGTTCATAATGTCTACCTCGATACCGACTACTTCGTCACCCTCGAGGCTCTCGAAAGGCGGGAAGTCGGGGCTGGTAGCAACGGTAAGCTTGCCTGCTTCCTTAACCTCCGCAAGGGTCTTACCCTTCGGTCCGCAGGAAGCGAGAAGCGTCATAGCCATCAGGGCTGCGAGTACAAGTGCAATAATCTTTTTCATAACAAATTTCTCCTTTTAATGTTTTAGCGTGTTTGATTTCGCCGTTGTATATATCTTACACCAATCCGCCGCAAAAAGCAATATCAATACTACACAAATTGAAGTGGGAATACAAAAAAGTTTTTTCGCCGAATGTAAAAAATGCATAAAAATTATGCATAAATGAATATTTTTGGTGCATAAATGCATTTTGTGGGCGGTTTTATGCATCTGCCGAAATTTCCTCTCACTTTTTTTGCAAAAGGTGTTTACAAATCGAAAAGTTTCATATATAATATTAATATACACAAAGGCTATGAGCGGAAGGATACCGTACGATCACTTCAGAGAACTGCGCCGCGTTATTACGCGTGCTGTGAGCGCAGAGTGAGTTTTGCGGTAATAAGTGCGTCCGTGAGCCGATGCGGCGATAGTAGATTGCCTCTACCGTAGCCGTGTCCGTCTGCTTCGCGTTACAGAAGCGGGACATTTTCGTGTCCGTCGAGTATAACGTAAAGTGGAACCGCGTACTACGCCTTTACAAGATGCCGTGTGGCGTCTTGGGGCGTTTTTTCATTTTGAAGGGAGATTATTATATGGAAATAAATTTAGATTTCGACCTTGAAAAAATAAAGAAAGGCTTAAAAAAGACCGCAAGCGAGATAAAAAATGATATTCGCGTCATCCGCGAGCGTGACCCCGCCGCGACGAGCGACCTCGAGGTGGCACTTCTCTACTCAGGCTTCCACGCCGTTCTCGCGTATCGCCTCTCGCACAAGCTTTACAAAAACGACCATCGTTTTGCCGCTCGTATGGTTTCCCAGGGCGCGCGCTTCTTAACAGGCATCGAGATACACCCCGGCGCAAAGATCGGCAAGGGACTGTTCATCGACCACGGAAGTGCCGTAGTCATCGGCGAGACAGCCGAGATCGGCGACAACTGCACGATATATCAGGGCGTTACCCTCGGCGGTACGGGTAAGCACGTCGGCAAGCGTCACCCCACCCTCGGCGATAACGTAATGGTCGGCTCGGGCGCGAAGGTACTCGGCCCGTTCAAGGTCGGCAGTAACTCGAAGATAGCCGCAAACGCGGTCGTGCTCGACGAGATCCCCGAAAACAGCACCGCAGTGGGTATCCCGGCGCGCGTTGTAAAGCGCTCGGGCGCGAAAGTCAACTGCGACCTCGACCAGGTACACATTCCCGACCCTGTGGCGCAAGAGATCTGCAAGCTGAACGTCCGCATCGCACAGCTCGAGAAAAAGCTCGAGGAGAAGGAATAGGGCAGGCTTTACAGGCAAAATACTCGTCGCCGCGTCGCGGCGACTCGGGAAAGGAGGCGCTGCGCTCAAGCGCCGCTCCGCCCTCCTCTCCACTCCACCCGGCTCGGCTGCCAAAAACTTTTATTACCCTCCTGTCCAGCCTCCGCAAAACAGTTGCCGGGGTGGGGGACCCGGCTGCCGAGAGCGTAAATAGCCAGCACCCGAAGCGTTTAGCCAAAGTCGGCGAAGCCAATTTGAAGTTTTTGCGGAGCTTTTTTCAAAAAGCGACCGCGTCCCATTATAACACCAAGGAGAATAACAATGAAACTCTACAACACCGCCACGCGTACGCGTGAGGATTTCGTACCAAATAGCCCCGACATCGTAAAGATGTACACCTGCGGCCCTACCGTATACCATTTCGCACATATCGGTAACCTTCGCTCTTATATTATGGAAGATATTCTCGAGAAGGCGCTCCGCTATGAGGGATATAACGTCAAGCGCGTTATGAACATCACCGACGTCGGACATCTCGCATCCGATGCGGATACGGGCGAAGACAAGATGCTCAAGGGCGCAAAGCGAGAGAACAAGTCTGTTATGGAGATCGCAAAATTCTATACCGATGCATTCTTCGAGGATTGCCGAAAGCTCAACATCAAGCGTCCCGACGTAGTCGAGCCGGCGACAAACTGCATAGACGACTACATTCACATAATCGAAACACTCATCGAGAAGGGCTTTGCATACCTCGCGGGCGGCAACGTCTACTTTGACGTGTCGAAGCTAAAACAGTATTACATCTTCAACGACTTTTCCGAGGATGACCTCGAGGTCGGCGTGCGCGAGGGCGTTGAGGAGGACAGCAACAAGCGCAATAAAAACGACTTCGTTCTCTGGTTTACCAAGAGTAAGTTCGAGGATCAGGCGCTCAAATGGGATTCGCCGTGGGGCGTGGGCTATCCCGGCTGGCATATCGAGTGCTCGGGTATTTCTATGAAGCATCTCGGCGAGGACCTCGACATCCACTGCGGCGGCATCGACAACGCTTTCCCACACCACACCAACGAGATCGCACAGTCCGAGGCATACCTTGGCCACAAGTGGTGCAACTATTGGATGCACGTGCATCATCTTAACACCAACTCAGGCAAAATGTCGAAGTCGAAGGGCGAGTTCTTGACTGTTTCCCTGCTTGAGGAAAAGGGCTACGATCCGCTCGTTTACCGTTTGTTCTGCCTACAGTCCCACTACCGCAAAAACCTCGTATTCTCGTGGGAGAATCTCGACAACGCGGTCGTAACCTACAACAAGCTCGTTGCAAAAATAGCCGCACTTAAGGATGAAGCGGCTGAAATTGACACTGCGGCGTTTGACGCGCTCAAGACAAAGTTCATCGACGCGCTCGCAAACGACCTCAACACCGCGCTCGCAGTAACCGCCGTTTACGACGTGCTTAAATATAATACCAACGACGCAACCAAGCTCGCAGTACTCGCAGACTTCGACAAGGTTTTGGGGCTTGACCTCATCGCAAAAGCCGCCGCAAAGCGTGCAGAGCTTGCGAAGGCGTCCGCGGCAGGCAAATCGGGCGAGTTTACGATAATCTCGGAGTCGGGCGAAGCTGACGCTGACGTGGAAGCGCTCATTTTAGCGCGCCGCGACGCGAAAAAGGCAAAGGATTTTGCCAAAGCCGATGCTATCCGCGCCGACCTTCTCGCGAAGGGTGTTGAGATCACCGACATCGCAGGTGGCGTCAAGTGGAAAAGAGTGTAAGTTTTTAAAATCTGTATTTACCCCAAAAAGCCGGTGACATTTAGTCGCCGGCTTTTTATCAAAATTTGCTTTAGTTTGTCACAAACGCGTATTTTTCATCGTTATAATTAGTGTCCGGATAAATTTCACACAGAAAGGAGCTATGGTATGCCATACGAGAACGAAGGCATCATCGACGAGCTTTACAAGCTTTATGAGCAGCCTATGTACCATACGGCGTACGGGATATTGCACGATGAATATCTCGCGGAGGATGCAGTCCACGAGGCTTTTCTTCGGCTCATACGCAATCGGGCGAAAATCACCGATCCCACCGCGCCGTCCGCGCGCAGCTACGTATATAAGACGCTTAAAAGCGCGGCTCTCGATATATACCGTGCGAGGAAGGAGCAGCGTGAGAAGTGTGTGGAGCTTAACGAAGCGCTTGAAAACACCGTCGCCGACGCGGAAAATTTCGGCGACATTACAAACGAACTGCTTGCAGAGCTTCCGCCAAAATACGCGTCCGTCGTCAGATGTCTGTTCATCGACGCCTTAACCGTTCGGGAAACGTCCGCCGTGCTGAACATCAGCGAAAGCCTCGTGCGAAAACGGTGCGAGCGTGCCCGCAAGCTTTTAAAGTCATGTACTGAATATAAAAAGGAGATACGATATGAAAGATAACCATACTTTTTCAAAATCTTATAACGAACGAAAAGAATCGGTGCTTTGCGCTCTACGCCGCGAAGAAGCGGTAAAAGCAAGCAAAACGTCCCACGCTTTTACTCGCGTACCGTTAAAAATCGTGCTCTGCGCCGTTATTTTGTCCGCGCTCACTCTCGGTGCATATGCGGCGGCACGGTGGGTTGACGTTCGCTTGGAGCAGGATGGAAACGAGGTCCATTTCCACGCAAGCCTGAATGAGGGAGGTACCAGCACAGACACCGCCGAGGGAAAGCCGCTTAGAAGCTGGAATTCCGACGAGAGCGAGATAAGCATTCGCCTAAACATCCCCAATCTGCCCTCCGATATGTGGGAAATCGCAAACACAAACGGCAAATATGACAGTAGTGACAGCTCACGAGCTATGACGATAAACGGCATCGACCTTCGCCGCAGTGACCTTAATGAAATCATCGGCGGCAGTGCCAACGCAACACGGCTTGATGCAGGCGGCAAATCTCTGTATGTTATCACAGGCAACAGCGAGGCTGCTTACTATAACCGAATGGCTTACATCGTATTTGAGGAGGAAGAACTTGTACTCAAAATATGGGTGAGCTACGGCATCACCGACGACGAGCTGCTCGCGCTCGCCACCACGCTTACGCTTGAGGAAACCGACGATGCAACGCTCGCAATTCCGATCATAAACGAGGTGAGCGATACCACGGGCGACGAGGAAACGAAAGTATATTATTTCGAACGCGATCCCGTTTATGAAGCCGACCTCATTGAAATCGGTGAGTCTGCGCGCAGTGCTACCGATTACTACACAGCTACGGTGACCGGTGTAGAGGTTTATGACAATATAAACGTTCTTAACCCAAACTGCATCTTACGCAAGGATTTTGTCGAACGTTTCACCGACGGAAACGGCAACCTTGTTCCGTATAGCCGCACGGAGATCGTTCACACCTTTGACGGTAACAACAAATTTGTATCTATGGATTTTGGCGATACCGTTTCGTCGAATAAGAAGCTGTACGTTGTCACGATGACAGCAACAGACGTTACGATGGATGGTATCGACGAGGAAGACCGCGACGGAATGCTCAAGGCGTCTATCAACGGCTATAACTTGGTTAATTACAGCATCGCAAACGGCGAGGTCGAATTAGAGTACAGAGAAGGCTCTTTCGTAATTGATCGGAAGCCGGAGCTTCGCGCTGACAGCAACGAAATCATCTATCGCGAGTATCTCGGAAACAATCAGTGGAAAATAGCATTTTTGCTCGAAGAAAGCGACACAAACGATGCGCTCCTGCTTTACTCTTACACCTCAAAAATCTACGTAAAAATCCAGTAAGGACAAAAAACCGCATACCCTCTCGGGTATGCGGTCCTTTTTCTTTTACTGAGGCTTAACCTCTTCCATAATGAATGCCTCGAGAACGTCGCCTTCCTTGATGTCGTTGAAGCGCTCGAGTCCGATACCGCACTCGTAGCCCTGTGCGACTTCCTTCGCGTCGTCCTTGAAACGCTTGAGGGAGGAAATCTTATCCTCGAAGATCACAACGCCGTCGCGTACTACGCGAATCTGCGCGTTACGCGAAACCTTACCGTCCTGAACGTACGAGCCTGCGATAGTGCCGACACCGGGAACGTGAATGGTCTGGCGCACCTCGGCGTGACCGAGTACGACTTCCTTGAACTTCGGCGCGAGCATACCCTTCATTGCTGCCTCGATCTCCTCGATGCACTCGTAAATGATACGGTACGTGCGAATCTCGACGGATTCTCTCTCTGCCTTATCAATAGCGCTCTTGTCGGGACGTACGTTAAAGCCAACGATCAGCGCGTTGGACGCCGCCGCGAGCATTACGTCGCCCTCGGTGATACCACCGACTGCGGTGTGGATGATGTTTACGCGAACCTCTTCATTGGAGAGCTTAACGAGCGACTGCTTAACAGCCTCTGCCGAGCCGCCAACGTCCGCCTTAACGATGATGTTAAGGTCCTTGACGCCCTCGGAGATCTGTGCAAAGAGGTCATTAAGGTTGACCTTTGCGTTAGCCTTGAACGCCTCGTCCTTCGCCTTTTCGCGGCGCTGCTCTGCAAGCTCGCGTGCCATACGCTCGTCTTCAACAGCCGCAAATTCGTCGCCCGATTCGGGAACCTCGGCAAGACCGATTATCTCAACGGGAACGGACGGGCCTGCCGTCTTAACCTGCTTGCCCTTATCGTCGGTCATAGCGCGTACACGTCCAACCGATGTGCCTGCGATAACGATGTCGCCTGCGTTGAGCGTACCGTTCTGAACGAGCACGGTTGCAACGGGACCGCGTCCCTTGTCGAGCTTTGCTTCGAGAACAAGACCCTTCGCACGGCGGTTCGGGTTAGCCTTGAGTTCCTTCATATCGGCAACGAGGAGAACGTTTTCGAGAAGGTCATCAATACCCATCTTGGTAAGCGCTGATACGGGAACGCAGATAACGTCACCGCCCCACTCCTCGGGAACGAGCTCGTACTTGGTGAGCTCCTGCTTTACGTTGTCGGGGTTAGCCGTGGGCTTATCCATCTTGTTTATTGCAACGACGATGTCGATACCTGCCGCTCTTGCGTGGTTTATAGCCTCAACGGTCTGCGGCATAATACCGTCGTCTGCCGCAACAACGAGAATTGCGATGTCGGTAGACTTCGCGCCGCGTGCACGCATTGCGGTGAACGCCTCGTGACCGGGTGTGTCGAGGAAGGTGATGTCGCGTCCCTGAACGTTTACACGGTACGCACCGATCGCCTGCGTGATACCGCCCGCCTCGCCCGAGGTGACGTTAGTGTGACGAATAGCGTCGAGCAGCGAGGTCTTACCGTGGTCAACGTGTCCCATTACGCATACAACGGGGCTGCGCGGTATAAGGTTCTCTGCGCTGTCCTCTGCTTCGTCAAACAACTTTTCTTCTATGGTAATGACTACTTCCTTGGTTACCTTTGCGCCAAGCTCGTCTGCAACAAGGTATGCGGTGTCGTAGTCGATGATTTCGTTTACGGATGCCATAACGCCGAGCATCATCAGCTTCTTGATGACCTCACCTGCGGTTATTTTAAGGCGAGATGCAAGCTCACCAACGCTTATCTCGTCGGGAACGGTTATCTGAAGCGGCTGCTTCTTTGCGCGCTCGATGCCCTGCTTACGCATCTTTTCCATAGCCATACGCTCTTTCTCGCGCTGACTGCGCACGTCGCGGGTGTTCTGCTTCTTTAATTTCTGCTTCTGCGCGCGTCCGTCTACGCCGGTGTCTGCCGCGAGATTTTCAAGGCGCTCGTCGTACTTGTCAAGGTCAACGGAGGAGGTACGCATATCTACGATACGGCTCTCGCCCGTATTCTTCGCCGCGTTCTGTCCGCGAGTGTAGGTGTGTACCGGCTCACGCTTTGATGCAGGCGTACGGCGTTCATTTGCGGAATCCTTATCTCTGCTAAATCCGCCGCCCTGACGGTTGTCGCGAGGTTGGAAGTCTCGACCGCCCTGCGGTCTCTGTCCGTCGCGGGGCTGGAAATCGCGACCACCCTGCGGTCTCTGTCCGTCGCGAGGCTGGAAGTCACGACCGCCCTGAGGACGCTGTCCGTCGCGAGGCTGGAAATCGCGACCACCCTGCGGCCTCTGCTCGGTTCTCGGAGCGTCTGCCTTGGGTGCCGCAGGCTTTGCAGGGGTCTTGGGGGCTTCTGCTTTAGTCGCTTCAGCCTTGGGCTCTACCTTGGGCGCTTCCGCCTTAGGTGCAGGAGCCTTGGGAGCCTCAGCTTTGGGAGCCTCCGTCTTAGGTACTTCCGCTTTAGGTGCAGGAGCCTTAGGCTCTTCCTTGGGCGCTTCCGCCTTAGGCTCTTCCTTCGCCTTGGGCTTTTCAAGGATTATTCTCGACTTCTTATCGAGATAATCGCCCATACTGTCGATCTGTGTACGCTCGGTGAGCGTGTTCATAACGAGATCAAACTCGTCCGGGGTAAGTGACGCGGAATGTGTCTTTCCGTCGATACCGTTCGCTGCAAGCACCTCGATAAGATCCTTGTTCTTAATGCCGAGGTCCTTGGCAAGTGCACTTATTTTAGTCTGATTTTTCTGCGTTGCTGCCATATTCTATCAATCATCCTTTCAGTCATATCAGTGTGATGCGGACTCAAAGAGGGCGGTAATGCCGTTCACGAAATTCATATCGGCAACCCCGATAACGGCTATGTTCGCGCTCTTTCCTATTCTGTTTGACAATTCGAGAGAGGGGGTGGGAGCAATACACATATCGCACCCATAATATCTGCAGGCGTCGCCTATACGCTTTTTCGTGTTAGCGGAAGCGTCGGCGGCGACGATCACAAGCGAAAGCTTTCCGCGGCGTATCTCGTCTCGGCATTGGTCGGTGCCACACACAAGAGCTCTTGCACGAGCGGCAAATCCGAGCAGTGACAAAAGCTTTTTTTCGCCGCCCTCGACGAGAGTGTGCGCTATATCCATCTCGAGCTCAACGTCGGTGTTTTTATTCATTTTCGGCAAGCTCCTCTATAAGTGCGTCGTAAACGCTCTCGGGTATCTCTACCTCAAGCGCGCGCTCGATGCATCTGCGCTTCCTGCACTTTTTAAGGCACTCGGCGCTCTTGCATACGTACGCGCCGCGCCCCGATTTCTTACCGGTAAGGTCGAGCGATACGCTCCCGTCCGGTGCACGGACTACCCTCGCAAGCTCGCCCTTCGGCTTTGATACGTTACACCCAAGACATTTGCGCTCGGGTATTTTTTTCTTTGGTCTTGCCTGAATATTTTCCTGCAAAATTGAATTTCCTCCCGAATTACGGTACCCGTCCGACATTCACATCGAGCCTTACGGACGCCGTTTATTCTCTGCTTATATACATCTCTCTTATGCTTCGGCCAAATCGTCTGCGCTGTCAATGAACGCCTGCTTTGCGGCATCCTCTGCAAGAAGCGCCTCGCGTGTCTTTATGTCGATCTTAAAGCCGGTAAGACGTGCTGCAAGGCGTGCGTTCTGACCTTCCTTACCGATAGCGAGCGAGAGCTGATCTGCGTCTACAACTACGCGGCAGGATTTTTCGCTGTCGAGAACGACCTCCTTAACCGTTGCGGGCGAGAGCGCCGCGCTGATGTACTCAACGGGATCCTCGCTATACTTGATAATGTCGATCTTCTCGTCGCGAAGCTCTCTCGTGATCGACTGAATACGCATACCGCGGTTACCGATGCACGCACCGATAGGATCAACGTTAGGATCGCGGCTCATTACCGCCATCTTTGTACGCGAGCCTGCCTCACGGGTTATCGACATAATAACTACCGTGCCGTCCTGAATTTCAGGAATTTCAAGCTCGAAAAGACGCTTTACAAGTCCGGGTGCCGTACGCGAAAGCGATACAAGCGGACCGCGGAGGGTTTCCTTCATAACCTCGGTTACGAAAACCTTTATACGGTCGCCCACGTTAAATCGCTCACCGGGAATCTGATCCATCTTCTTAAGGTAAACCTTGCTTGTTCCGGTATCAACGAGCACGTCCTCGTTCTCGGGATCGACCTTATCAACGATAGCGGTGATGATCACTTCCTTCTTGGATTCGTATTCCTTTATCATCATCGAGCGCTCCGCCTCGCGGATACCCTGAATGATGACCTGCTTTGCGGTCTGTGCGGACAGACGGCGGAAGTTCTTGGGCTTAAGCTCGATCTCACAGACGTTGCCAAGAGAATGACGCTTGCTTATCTTGCGAGCGTCCTCGAGGCTTATCTCGAGATCGGGATCGGTAACCTCTTCAACGACCGTCTTCTGCTCATACATACGGATGACCTGCTTATCCTTGTTGATGTCAACGCGGACATTTGCAAGACCGTTCGTGTCGCGCTTGTATGCGCTGATAAGTGCGGCTTCAACGCGCTCGAGCATATAGTCAACGTCTATACCCTTTTCCTTCTCGAGCAACTGGAGCGCTGTAAACAATTCGGAATTCATTTTTATAACCAAACCTTTCGTTAATTTTTCAAAAATCAAATACTGTTTTCGCCTTGGAAACCGATGCGTGCGGTATTATAATATCCGTGCCGTCGATTTCGAGCGTGATATTTCCGTCCTCGTACGCCTTCAGTATACCAACGAGCGTTTTCGTCCCCGGCACAGCCTCGATAGGCGCGTAAAGACGAAGCGAAAGCTTCGCGCCGATGAGCACCTCGTAGTGCCAATCGTATTTGACGACACGTTCAATTCCCGGTGAGGATACCTCAAGGTGATACGCTCCCTCGATAGGATCGAGCTCGTCGAGCAGAGGATCAATAGTGCGGTGTACCTTCTCGCAGGCGTTGATGTCAACACCGTCTGCGTGGTCAATGGTGAAGCGCAGGAAAAAGTCCGCGCCCTCTTTTACGTATTCGACGTCCCAAAGGCTGTAGCCAAGCTCGTTGATAACGGGGCGAAGCTCCTCGGTGACTATACCGACTACGTTTTTAGATGTTTTTCTCTGTTTCACTTATTTTCTCCGTCTGCCGCAAAGGTGCGGCGGCATAAATTAAGAGTGGGTTTTGTCAACCCACTCTCCTTTATACTTAATATCTTACAGTAACAGTATATCACAACTTTTTATAAAATGCAACCCTTTTTTGAAAAAAGTTTGATTTGACCGCGTTTTTTAGGCGTTAAGCGCACCCAAAACGTCCGAAACCGCATCATTTGCCGTAAGACCGCACACCGACTCGAGGCTTTTTTGGTCGCCGTGAGGCAAATATCCGTCGATCGCGCGCACGATAACACGCACCGCCGAGCCGCGCTTTGCATACGCCGCCGCAAGCTTTTCGCCAACGCCGCCGCTGCGTATTCCTTCCTCAAGCACGTACACGAGCTTCGCGTTTTGCGTAAGGCGGATGATCTCCTCTGCCGCGATGGGATATATGCGGACGAGCTTGATAAGGCCAACGGAGCATTTGTCCGCGAGCATCTCTGCCGCGCGCTCCGCCTCGCCCGTTATGCGTCCGTAGGTTACGATAACCGCGTCGGCGTTCTCCACGCCGTCGGTATAGGCAAGCGCCTCGCTCGCGCGCGTAGCGACTCGCTCCACGCGCTCACCGCCCTTAGGATAGCGTATCACGGCAAGCTCGCGCCGCTCAAACGCCGCCGTCAGCGCATCTTCAAGCTCCGCGTACGTTTCGGGCGAGTAAATATTAACGTTAGGTATCGAGGAAAACATCGAATAGTCGAATATTCCCTGATGCGTCACACCGTCGCCTGCCACGATGCCTGCGCGGTCAAGCAGTAAAACGAGCGGCAGCTTTTGCAGCGAAACATCGTGTAAAAGCTGATCGTACACGCGCTGTGAAAACGTCGAATAAAGCGCGACCGCAGGCTTCATCCCGGCTACGGCAAGTCCGCCCGCAAACGTGATGGCGTGCTCCTCGGCGATGCCCACGTCGAAAAGCCTGTCGGGGTACTCCGCCTTAAAGCGGTTGAGTCCCGTGCCGTCGCACATCGCCGCAGTTATAGCGCATATTTTTTCGTCGTGCGAGGCGAGCGCGCAAAGAACGTCGCCTGCGTGCGTGGAAAAGCTTTCGGCTTTGTTATCCTCTGCCCCCACAACCGCATCGAAGCCGCCGACACCGTGGTATTTACCAGGCTCGTTTTCGGCGTATTCGTAACCCTTGCCCTTCGTTGTCGTCATATGAACGACGCAGCAGCGATGCTTGCCCTTGGCTTCGTTAAGCACTCGCGTGAGTTTATTTATATCGTGACCGTCAACAGGTCCGAGATATATAAGCCCGAGGTCCTCAAAAAACGTATCCTTTATGAATACGCGCTTGATCGCGTCCTTTATCGCCTTTAAGAACTTAGCAAACGGCATACCGATAAGCGGTATCGCCGAAAGAAAAAGCTCGAAGCGGCGCTTGAAGGTAAAGTAGCCGTTACTCGTGCGTATGCGCGAAAGGTAGTCGTGCAGACCGCCGACGTTGTTTGATATGGACATTTGATTGTCGTTTATAAGAATAACGAGGTCAAGCTCCTTGCTCGCGCAGTTGTTGAGCGCCTCGTACACCATTCCGTTAGTCAGCGAGCCGTCGCCGATGACCGCCACCGCGCATTTGCCGTTACCTGCGAGCTTGTTCGCGGTCGCGATACCGAGCGCCGCAGAGATAGATGCGCCCGAGTGTCCCTCGGATAAAACGTCGAACTCGCTCTCCTCGCGGTTCACGAATCCCGATATACCGCCGAAGCTGCGCAGAGTATGGAATTTTTCATAGCGTCCCGTCAGAAGCTTGTGCGTATAGCACTGATGCCCGACGTCGAAAACGATGCTGTCCTCGGGACAGTCGAACACTCGGTGCAGCGCTATCGTCGCCTCGACCACACCGAGGTTCGAGGCAAGATGGCCGCCTCGGTCGGCAACGGTTTTTATTATGATTTCGCGTATCTCGCCGACGAGCGCCTCCGTTTCCGTCTTGGTAAGCGCGCGAACGTCGGACGGACGTTTTATCTTCTCAAGCATATTCGCCCTCGCAACTTTAATCTGTACATTAATTATATATTATAGTGTCGATTTTGTCAAGCGCCCAAAAATATCCCTCGGGACCTGCCCGAGGGATAAATATTATTCTGAGTCAGCCTCTGCCATCCATTTTTTCAGAAGGTCTCTTGTGAGGGTGATATCCTTGACGTGCTGCTCGCCTTCCTTGATCTCTCTCTCAATAGTGAACGGGCCGGTGTAGCCAAGCTCCTTAAAGCGCTTGATAACGGCAGGGAGATTTGCCTTGCCGTCGCCTGCACGAACCTCCTCACCAAGCATCATACCGTCGGTCGGATAGAAGCCGTCCTTGATATGTGTGTTCATAACGTACTTGCCGTAAACGTCAAGCGCGTCGAGCGTGTTTGCCTTTCCGTAAAGGATAAGGTTTGCGGTATCAAAGTTGATGCCGACGTTGTCAAGCCCGATTGCCTGCATAGTGCGAAGCATCGTAACGGGAGTTTCCTGTCCGGTTTCGAAAAGGAAGTACTGCTCCTTGTTCTTGTAGTATCTGCATATCTCGCGAAGTGCCGCAACGGTTCCAGCAAAATCGTTACTGTCGGGGTTTTCGGGAATAAATCCAACGTGAGTTGCGATATTCTTAACGCCAATCTTCTCCGCAAAGTCAGATGCCTTCAGAAGGTCCTTGGTACGGGAATCTCTGTACGCAGGCGGCACGATGCCGAGGGTGGCGGGACCGTACGTGAAATTCCATTCCTTTGGTCCGCTCCAACCGGCCCAAAGAAGCGAAACCTCAAAGCCCGGAACCGACGCGAGCGCCGCGTTGACCTTCTGCGCCACCTCGTCGGTGTAGAGGCTCATATCCCAAACGCAAAGCTGGCAGGACTCAAATCCAAGCTCCTTCGCTTCTCTGAATTTAAACGCAAGGTCAGTATCTTTTCTCAAGTTTATAAGTACGCCGATCTTGTTGTTCATAACGCTTCTCCTTAAATTTATATTTTAACGTTTTCGCCGTCTTTTGCCGCGCTTTCGCGAAGCTTCTCGATAACTCTTACGCTCTCGCAGGTGCTCTCGGGAGTACAGATATCGTTTTCCTTCTCCGGATTCATAATAAGCTCCACCATATAGCGAAGCTCCTCAACGTATCCGTCGTCCGCCGGAAGCTCGAGCACGTACGGCTCTCCCTCGTCGGGATATACGGTCGCCACGCCTGCATCAAACAAAATGCTCGCCTTCTCAAAGCGTATTCTGTACCCCATCTTGAACTTGGAGGTGTTGCTCTCGCCCCACGAGCCGATTATAGAAACCATAACGCCGTCGTAAAGCATTCTCGTGTTAACGACCGTCCACTTAACGCTCGTGTCCTGTGCGGTAGCGCTTACCGCATACGGATCGCCAAGCAAAAATCTGACCGCGTCCACGTCGTGCAGATGCATATCGAGAATGCATCCGCCGCTCTTTTCAGTATCCTCAAACCAATTTTCAAAGCTCCATTTCGGCTGTGCGCTGATTCGCTCCATAAAGACGTGTCTTATCTTGCCAAGCTTGCCGTTTTCGATACATTCCTTAACGTATGCGTAAGCCGGCCAGAAGCGAATGCACTGCGCAACCATAAAGCGCTTGCCCGTTTGTCTGTGAACGGCAATCATTTCCTCGCAGTCGGCGCTTGAGAGCGCCATCGGCTTCTCGGAAAGCACGTGCTTGCCTGCGCGCATAAACTTTATAGTGTATTCCTTATGTAAATAGGTGGGCAGGCAAATATCAACCATATCGAATTCTTCGTTTGCAAGAAGCTCGTCTGCGCTCGTGTATCTGTGTATGTCGTCGGTAAGCGCGTTGTTTTTGTCATCGGCTAAATTTATGCCGATTTTGCGCACGAATCTCTCGGGGTCCACGTCGCAAACGGCAACGAGCTTTACGGGAACGCCCTGCTCAATAAGCTTTTTATAGCTCTTATAGTGCGTTCTTGCGATTCCGCCGAAGCCGACGATGGCAACCTTTACCTCTTTCATAGGTGATTTCCCTCTCTTAAAACATTATTTTCGCAAAAATCTTGCTTTTTGCTTAGTTTCATTGTATACTAAATATGCGAGGTTGTCAAGGCTTTATCTTGCTTCCTTTTACGACTATCTTGCTATCGGAGAAAATATAAAATGAGTGTATTTGAAAAGCACGCCATACAAAAATCGCATATCCCGTTTATTTTCCACAGCTTCGATTTTAAGGAAAGGAAAAGCGTGGACGTCGGAAATTGGCACGAAAACATAGAGCTCCTCTATTTCACAAAGGGTAGCGCTACCGTAACGAGCGACGAGCTGTGCTTTAATGCCGCCGCCGGAGAAATTGCCGTTATAAACGCTAACCGCATTCACACCACCCGCTCCGACGTGCCGCTTCACTTTTACTGCCTTATAATCGACCGCGCGTTTTGCCTGTCAAACCACCTCGACACGAATCTGATAAGCTTCAAGTCCAAAATACACGACGCCGAAATTGCCGCGCTCATCGAAGAAATTGCGCGCGAGCACGCGTCCGACAGCCCGTATCGCGTGCAAATGATGCGCGCCGCAGTGCTCAAAATATTATCGCTTCTGTGCCGCCGCCACAGCGAGGGCGACAACAAGCCCTACAGCGGACCGCCGCACCTTTCGGCGGTGAAGCGCGCCATCGGCTACATTTCCTCGCATTACGCCGACCGCCTGACGCTTGATATGCTTGCGGAAGCGTCGGGACTCAGCAAATACTATCTCGCGCGCGAGTTCCACAAGGTAACGGGCTGCACTCCCGTCACCTACATAAACGTCTTTCGCACCGAAATGGCAAAGCGTATGCTGTCCGAAAGCGAGGAAAGCATCGAGAGCATCGCTCGCGCCTGCGGATTTGGCAATTTCTCGTATTTCTCCAAGGTCTTTTTGAAAACCGTCGGCGTGCGCCCGAGCGAATACCGTGCCGCGCTAAAAAGCGCCGCACCGAGCCAAACGCTCTGACAAAGCCGTATAAAAAAATCACCGCCAACCCGTTTATACGGGTTGGCGGTGCCTTTATTTTGATATCATTGCAACCAAGTTATTTGGTTCCCTTGAATACCAGATATACCTCGATATCGTCGATTTCGAGATCGTGGATACTCTTTGCGGAGGTGTCGCCCGAGAATCTGAGCTTGAGCGTACCGTCCGACTCGGCAACGTACTGGGAGGATACTTCCTTCCATCTGCCGTTTATAGCGTAGGAGTTGTACCACGACGATGCATAGTCATCTGCACCTTCGCCTTCAACCTTCAGCTTGTACCAGCTGCTGCCCGCGGTTGCGGATACACGCATACCGCTGTCGGATCTGTGGTCAGCCGTGCGGATACGGTAGTTGATGGTGTAAACTCTGCCCTTTTCAACGCGGATACCCGTGTCAAGGTCGAGGTTCTGGTGGTTAACCGCTCTGTCACTTACGAGAATATAGCCGTTGCCCTCGCTGTCAGTCGTACGGGTTGCCTGAATGGGTCCCCAACCCTGAGTTTCGTTCGCGCCGCCGTTCCACTTGTAGGTTGCGGTGGGATCCTCGAAGTCGCCCGTCGGGAAGAGGTTTCCGCCGACTACTACGGTCTGACCTCTCTCAAGCTCGTCAAGGTTGATGAGCGTGAGGTTAGCAATATCGAAGCTCTGTCTGTAGAACGCGAGAGGACCGCCTCTGAATCTGAGCCACAATGCGGTTTCTTCCTCGATGTCAAATACAGACTCGAACGTTACCCACTCGTTGCCGAATCTTATCTTCTTGGTAGAGTCACCAAGCGAAATGCGAAGCTGTGTATCCTCGCCCGGAGTGGAGGTACGGAGATCTACTCTTAAGAGATAGGTGCCGGGGGTGAGTGTCTTACCGTTTTCATAGATATAGCCGCTGTAGTTGTTCTTGATATCGCTTGCTGCGAGGTAAGTGATCTGCTCCTCGCCCTCGCCCGCGGTCTTAACCTCGAGCGTCTGATCGTGCTTGGTCCAATACTGGAGATTTTCCTCGGTAAGAGCACCGGACAGATAGTTGCCGTCGCCCTTTTCGTTGAAACGCTTCCTGAGCATAAGCATCAGAATACCGTTGTACGGGATATCCGAAATTTCAGTCGGAATCTGCGTCATCGAGAAGTTACGGTAGTCGATGCGGTTGAGGTCTGCAAGATATCCCTCGCCGAGCGCCTCAAAGCCGATCACGAGCTTTTCAAGCTCACTTGTGCTCTTTACGTTGAACTCGTACGTGATAGTAGTCCATTCAGCGCTGATCGTCTGCTTGGTCACAGAGCCCTCGATGAGTTCAGCGGTGGGATCCGCCTTGCTTTCGCGGAAGGATTTGAGAGTGATATTCGCGGTATTGTGATCCTTATCAATATCACCGTCGTAAGCGCCGATACGAACGTCGAAGCTGATGGAATACTTGCCGTTTTCAAAGCCGTCGAAGCCGGAGATAGTCATCTGGGGAATACCGCCGTTTTCGCCGATTATCGAGTAGTAATCGCCGCTTTCAAGAGTGAGGGTGTTCGCGGTTGCGTTAGCCGTCTGCGCAAATGCGGAGGAAGCGGCAGTAGGCATACCGTTTTCAAAATCCCACTCGTAGATCTCGGTGCCGGGGGTTGCAGATGCGCTCTTATAGATCACGATGTCGTCGATGTCTATGGGGTTGACCTTGTTGATCGACTGGAGAGTACCGTTGGAGAGAGTTGCACCGGTATACCAACGCGACAGATCAACCGGAGCGCCGCTCGCATACGAGGTATGGATCGACATATTGAAGGAATTAATATCCTCAGACGGAATATAGGAGAACAGATACGTTTCCCAATCGCCGGGTACTACAGCATAGCCGTAGCCGGAATGCTTAACGTGACCGTGGTAGCTGTCGTAGTTGACAGCGGAGGGATACGGCATATCCTTATGCGTTCTCGTCCAGGTTACAGCAGCCGTGAGATCGTTAAGATCGCGATAGCCGCTGATATGCGTGGTGCCCGACAAAGGCATAACGTTGATTGCGACGAGGTCGGTACCAATGCAGCCAACGGACTGACGAGCCTTAACGGCGATGGTGTATTCGGTTAAAGCTTCAAGCTTTACGCCCGTGTTCAGGAACACGCCGTCGTTACCCTTCATATAGTTTCTTTCGCCGATGTGGAGATAGGTGTTATTTCTATCGTCGGTTACTATTCTCGTGGAGTCGGTGGAATACATCTTGAGCCCGGGAAGAAGTCCGCCTGCAACGGGGAGCTCCTTGCTGAAGGACTCGCCGAGCGTGAGCTTGAGGTTCATCACGTCAACGGTGTTCTCGTAAAGGGTGTTGTTAGCCTCGGTGATACCGTTCTGCGTCATAGTAAGCTTAATGCCGTCAGCAGGCTCTTTAAGCGCGAAGGTGATCTCGTCCTTGTCCCACCAAGGATTGATTACGAAGCTGCCGAGATTGTTGCCGTTAGTATCGGTAACGGTGATGGTTGCCTCGTGAATACCCTTATCGTGGAAGCTGGCGGTCGTGTTGCCTACCTTAAGTCTCTGACCGGAGTTTTGGTAGTAGAGAAGTCTGAAGTCGCCCGACAGAGTGTAGATACCCGTGTCAAGAGGCTTATCAAACGTAACCTTACCGGAATCTGCCGCAGTCATATCGAGAACGCGGAGATAGTCGTTTTCGGTGTTAACCGCAAGGGAAAGCATTCCGTCGATATCGGAAAATGCCGAGATAGTGCTGGTAGCGTTGTTTGCGGAAACGGTTGCAGCAATATTGCCGTTTGCATCCTTACCGGAAAGAGTGCCGTCCTCGAAGTCGATGGTGGTGTAGATACGGAAGCCCTTTGCCTCGGTGAAGTTTGCAGCAAAGTTGCTGGTAACTCTGTTATCGTAAACGCTTTCGGGAGTGCGGTCGTCAATGAAGTAACCGATTTCGATGTCGTCGATCTCAAAAGGAATCGCAGTATCGTGATCGGTGCGCCATCTACCTCTGGAGTCCCTTTCGGAGTCAGCCTCGTATGCCGCCAGGTTTGCGTAAACGTAGGAATAGTCCTCAGAAACCTTTGCTCCGGCGTTTATATTCAGAGTAACGGCGCCCGGATTAGCGGTATTGGTGAGTGCCATGTAGATCGGATTGCCGTAGCCGCCGGTCCAACCGCCGTCACCGATAACGTTCGCCTGCTTTGTAAAGCCGCTTGACTGCCAAGTTTTGGTGAAATGCTTTGCATTGGTGGTAATCTGATAAGCGTACGCACCAATAGTAGCGTTTGTGCCGCCGGACGTTGAAAGTCTTAAGTATCTGTCTTCGGGAACCAGACCGTCATACTCTTCGTTGGTGTTACGAACCTTAAAACGAATGTAGTAATACTTGTAGGTGGTACCATCAACGGTAAGCGGATTGATGGTTAACTTAATACCCTCGCCGCCGTTGTAGTCCATCTTCTGGACCTGCATATACTTGTTACCGTTAGCCTCTGCCGCGATAGCGGTAGAGCCGCTGATCTCATCAAGTGCGAGGCTTTCGCCTACGTTAAGCGTAAGTCTTTCATCTTCTGCTGCAGCCACAGAAATCATCGGCACAGCTGTTGCCGCCATTACAAGGGCGAGCAATAATGTAATTATTCTTTTCATTATGTCCTCCCTTAATTATTCTGCCTCAGGCGGCGTGATAACGATTTCAATGTAGTTGATTTCGGTGTACTCATTCGGAACGAACTCCATATTGAATACGGTGTCCCATGCCTCTACCGGAACATCGTATACGAAGATCGGGTAAGAGGTAATACCAAGGGTGTTATACTCGAGCTTCTCGTAAGTACATTCAACGCCGTTAACGTAAGTATCGGGGCGGAAGTTAGCATAGAGCTCGTTCGGGAGCGAATACTTAAGCTTAACGGTAGCGCCCTCTGGAATTGCGCCGACTGCCTGGGTAACCTTAACGGTCATACCGGAGAACATAAATACGCGTCCGGGAAGCTGACCAACTGCTTCCTTATCGGGAGCAAGAAGGTCGGTATAGGTTACGATAACGCGGCGGTTTCTATCCATTACCTTTTCATAAGAACCGATAGTGGAGATGATGTTGAAGTACTGCTTATTCGAGGAAATCGGAAGCTTTGCGTCCGTGGTGGTAATTCTGTCCTCGTCTGTGAGCGGGTTGCTCAATCCGAGATAGAAGTTGTAAAGGTAAACCTTGTCCGCACCCTGCTCATAGAGCATTGCAGCATAACCGCAGTAGGTGTCAAGGGTGTGAGAGCCCGACGAGCTGGTGGAATCGTTGGTAGACTTGATGTTGGTTTCGATGCAGGGAGCGAGAATGATATCGCGCTCGCCGATAAGCTCA
>JAZNBZ010000140.1:0-8146 GCA_045587285.1 Candidatus Flemingiibacterium sp.
GACTCGTAGATCTGAGTCGCGGGGCCTGCGAGATTAAGCCCAGGCTCCGTGAGGAACGCGCGGCAGCCGCCGTCGTACGCCTTGGACGCATAGCTGTGTCCGTCCGCCGCCGCGCCGACGAGGCACGCGAACACCGTGCCCGACGCAGCCCGTCGCGAGTCGTACACGACGTCCGAAACGTCGGTCGCCGAGAGCACGTCTGCGCTCTTATTCGACGTATATTCTATATCCGCGAGAATTTTGGTCAGTATCATAAGATTTTGGCTCCTATGTCAAATATTAGGCTCGCTCACTCGGGGCGTCGAAGGCGCCGCCCCCTACCGATAAAGCGGTTATCCGTGTGGGGGCTGGCGCCTTCGACAGCCCGACCTTTTGCACAGCGGAAATATTGTGTCAATCAAATACCGTCGCCTTACCGCACGCGCGTATGGTTGCAAGCGCAAGACATTCGAGCGAGTCCACGTAAAACTCGCCGAGGCTTGCGCGCTTTTTTATCAGCGAAAGCTCGGTACAGCCGAGTATGAGCCGCTCACAGCCGAGGCTTCGCATATAGTGCGCTATCTCGAAAAAACTCTCCATATCGGCGTCCTTGCCCATTTTTATCTGCCCGTATATAAGCTCCATAACGCGCGCCTGATGCGCCGCGTCGGGAACTGCGCACTCTATATCGTGCCGCTCGCAGTACTTCTGATACGTGCGCGAGTTGACCGTTCCGTCGGTTGCGAGAAGCCCGAAGCGCTTTACCCCCTGTGCCTTCAGCGCCTTCACCGACTCCTCGATTATGTTGAGTATCGGCACGTCGATCGCCTTATCGAGGCTGTCGTAAAAATAATGCGCGGTGTTGCACGGGATAGCGATAAGCTCTGCACCAAAGTCCACGAGCTTTTTCGCGTCGGGTATCATAGCCGAGAGCGGATCGTCCGCCGACGCGCCCGTTATAAACGCGGTACGGTCTGGAGTCGTTGCGCGGCTCGAAATCACGATGTCGATATGCTCCTGATCGCAGTCGGCTTTGGTAAGCGTGGTGAGCATTTCGTAAAAATACACCGTTGACATCGGTCCAAGACCGCCGAGAATACCGAGCAGCTTACTGCTTTTACTCTTTTCCATAATACTTCTTGAACTTTCCGTAGTGGTTGTAGCCGTGCATCATAAGGAAGAATACGCGGCGCGGATTCATAAACGTATCGGGGCGGTACCAGAGAGATGCGTGCGCCTTGCCTTCCTTGGCAAGTGCCTTCGCCTTCGCGACCATATCCTTGTCGCGGCAGTACTGATATACAACGCCCTTGGGTATGCTGTGCCAGAACACCTCGTTATCGCAGTAGTACGCGTCGCCGAGGTCCTTGTTTTCCACCAAATCCTCGACGATGTAGCGTGCGACGTTACAGCCTGCGCTCGTTACGTAATTGTTGCTTCTGCCAAGACGCAGGTTTATCTCGAACGCGCGGAACGTACCGTCGCGCTCGTCGAATTTAATGTCAAAATTAGAGTAGCCGACGAAGCCGATCTCTTCAAGATAAGCCTTGAACTTATCCATAAGCTCGCGGTCACACTCGGTGATGATCGCGCAGTGGTTTCCAAGTCCCTTGGGAGTATGCTCCTCCAAAATAACGTGTCCGAGGCACATCATTTTGACCTTGCCGTTTTTGTCCGAGTACGCGGTAAGCACGCGCATCTTCGAGTCATCGCCCGGTATCATATCCTGAAGGATTATCTTCTCGGGGTAGCCCGACTCGTATATGCGGCGAATGATTATCTGCGCTTCAAGCGCACTGCCTGCGGTGTAGACCTTCTTCATTCCGTCGAAGGGATATTTCCAATAGACCGCGCTCGCGGACGGCTTGATGATTATCGGATAGGAAAAGCCGATAACGTCCTCCTCAAGCGCCGTTTCAAGATCGGTTTCGGGAGTTACTATCGCGGTTTTCGGATAGAGTATTCCGTGCTTATCGCAGTCCTCGTAGAAGTTCGCCTTATACGCAAGGCGCTCGAAAAGCTCCGCGCCGATGTACGGCACGATATAACGAGGACGAAGCCTGTCGCCGTGGTGGATGAGCATATCCGCGTAGTCGTCGGTACAGCCGAACGCAATGAGCGTTGCGCCCTCGTGCTCGTCGGCAAAGCGCATAAGCGTTTCTACCATAACGTCGGGCTCATCGAGCTTTTCCACAGCCGTGAAGCTTATGATACGGGTGTAGTTCGACGCGCCGATGGCGTAGCGTCCGAAGGCGTAGGATTTAACACCGTACTCTGCGTGGAAAGCGCGCGCTACGTTGTAGCAGTTGAGGTCCGCGCCGAGCAGTACGGGGATTATATTTTTGTTGTCCATTTATTTTAAAACCTTTCAGTTGATGTTATGAAACTCACAATTACTTTATGTGTTCCAATATGACATTCGCCTTGCAAAGCCTCCCTCCGAGAGGGAGGGGGACCACGAAGTGGTGGAAGGAGCCTACGCGACCTATGATTAAGTTATATTTGGAGTTTACGCATTCTCCCTCAGTCACGGTTGCACCGTGACAGCTCCCTCCCGGAGGGAGCCTCATAAGAACATTATTCATCGAAAAAGATTATCTAATTGGCAATCATAAAAAGCCTCGAAAATCATACCTCGGCGACAAAGAAGCGGCGGTACCACGTGAGGAAAACGTACACCGTCCAGATGCGTCTGCCGTTGTTCGCCGCACCCGATTTGTGTGCGTCGAGAATGGATACGAGGTAATCGGTGTCAAAGAACTCTTTTGCCTCGGCGCTCGTGAACTCCTCCTTGATGAGGTTATAATACTTGTCCTCCTGCATCCAGTGGCGTATCGGCACGGGGAAGCCAAGCTTCTTGCGGTCTGCCCACTCGTCGGGAAGCGTGCGGTTAGCCGCCTTGCGGAAGATGTACTTGGTGTTCTTGCCGTTAATCTTGTATTCGTGCGGAAGTGCCTGCGCCTGCTCCATTACCTTCTTGTCAAGGAACGGCACGCGAAGCTCGAGCGAGCTTGCCATACTCATCTTGTCAGCCTTTAAGAGTATGTCGCCGGGCAGCCACAGATTAAGGTCAAGGTACTGCTTCTTGTCAAGCTCCGATTTGCCCCGAGCGCGCGCGTATATCGGCGCGGTGACCTCTTTAACGCTCGGTCCGCAGCGGTACTCGTCTTTGAGCACGCGCATCGCGTCCTTTTCGTCCCACACCATTGCCTGACCGATGAAATAGTCCTCGGGGTTACCGCTTGACTTTATGATAAGGTCGTGTCCCTTGAAATACGGAAGCTTCTTTGCGACAGCCGCCGCCGCGACGCGGATGAACTTGGGCAGACGCTTGTATTTCTTCATCAGCCCGGCCTCGTCGTACCACTCGTAGCCTGCGTATATCTCATCCGCACCCTCGCCCGAGAGAACGACGGTAACGTGCTCCTTTGCGAGCCTTGCGAGGAAATAAAGCGGCAGGCAGGACGGGTTCGACTGCGGCTCGTCCATATAGTACTGTATATCGGAAAGGCTGTCGAAGCACTCGTCGGCGGTAATCATTTTACGGTAATTTTCGATACCGAGCTTGTCCGATAGCTCCTTTGCCATATCGGTTTCGTTGAATTTGTCGTACGCAAAGCCGACGGAGAAGGTCTTGTCGGGCATAAGGCACGCGGTGATATAGCTCGAGTCAACGCCGCCCGACAGGAACGCGCCGACCTTAACGTCGCTTATGCGGTGCGCCTCGACGGACTCGTGTACGGTCTTGTCTATCTCGTCAACGTATCGCTCGAAGTCGCCTGCGACCTCGGTGAAATCCGCATCCCAATAGCGCGCGGTAGAGATAGGCTCGCCCGTGCCGAGAGGAAGCGTGAAATAGTGCGCGGGGGGCAATTTGTAAACGCCCTCGAAGAAGGTTTCGTCAAGCGAGGAATACTGAAACGTCAGATACGGACGAAGCGCGTTTTTGTTGAGTTTTTTGACAAATTTCGGGTGCTCTAAAAACGCCTTTATCTCCGAGCCGAAGATATAGTCGCCATCCTCGGTGCGATAGTAGTAAAACGGCTTGATGCCGAAAATATCGCGTGCGCCGTAGAGCGTGTTTTTGTTTTTATCGTAAATGACGAATGCGTACATACCGCGAAGATGTGCGGCAAGCCCCTCGCCCCACTTTTCGTATCCGTGGACGAGCACCTCGGTGTCGGTGTCGGTCGCGAAAACGTGACCGTCCGCCTCGAGCTCACTTCGAAGCTCGGGAAAATTGTACGTTTCGCCGTTGTAGACGATGACGATACTTCCGTCCTCGTTGTATATCGGCTGTGAGCCGCCGCCAAGGTCGATTATCGACAGACGGCGAAAGCCGAGCGCGACGTTTTCATTTATAAACTCGCCCTCGGAATCGGGACCGCGATGGATAATGCGGTTCATCATCTTGTTGAGTATTTCTTTTTTGTTTTCAAGCTTTCCTGAGAAGCCTACAAATCCGCACATATTTTTTCTCCTTCTGAAAGGATTTTCTTGATTTTACAGAGTGTTTGGTTTGCGAAACCGTTCGTTTTGCTCGCGACCGCTTTGCGGTCCCCCGACCGGGGAGTATGAGGGGCAGAGCCCCTCATATCAAAGCGTGCGTGTTACGCGCGTGCTATAAACTAATATAATATTATATCATATATAAGTGCAAAAATAAAGTATAATCGCGTAAATTCTTCGCCCGAATGATGAAAAATCATTCATCATCGGGAAAAACGGTGATCTTCGCCTCTTTGTACCCGTCAATACCCGCTTTTTGGAGCGCACCGAATATGCGGTGGCGAAGCCCTTTGTTGTTTCTCTCCATCGAGGCGAGAAGCGTTTTCATAGACTCTCGCTCGGTGTTCTTGTCCGCAGGGCACGGCGACTCGATAACGGGCAGCGGATGGCGGTTGACGAAATAGCGCACGTCCTTCTCCTGCGCGTAAAGAAGCGGTCGTATCATCGTAAGCTCCTTGCGCGAGAGGTACGTGACGGGCGAGAACGAGCCGAGCCTGCCCTCGTAAAAAAGGTTTAGCATAAACGTTTCCACAACGTCGTCGAAGTGGTGTCCGAGCGCTAATTTGTTGCACCCCTGCCGCTTGCACTCGTCGTGGAGCGCACCGCGGCGCATCTTCGCGCAGAGTCCGCACGGATTTTTCTCTTTGCGAACGTCGAACACGATACGGCTTATCTGTGTCGGTACAACGACGAACGGCACGTCAAGCTCGCGACACAAGTCCGCGATAGGCGTGAAATCTACGCCCTCAAATCCCATATCAACGCTTATCGCCACAAGCTCAAACTTCTTCGGGTAAAACCGACGAAGCTCGGCAAGCGCGAAAAGCAGCGTCAAGGAGTCCTTGCCGCCCGATATTCCAACGCCGATCCTATCGCCGTCCTCGATCATTTCATAATCGTCAACGGCGCGGCGCGTAAAGCTTAAAATTCGTTTTATTTCTTTCATAATCACACTCTTTATCTATTGAATATACTGTTATTAACGCAGAATGGAGGTAGCATTTATGCCAAAGGTTTTTATAGATCAAGGTCACAACCCCGTCAACCCAAACGCAGGCGCGGAGGGTAACGGTCTTCGCGAGCAGGATATTACGTACGAGATCGGCATCATACTTGCACAGCTTCTTAACAGCAACCCGAATTTTGAGGCGCGTACGTCGCGAAATTCCCCCACCGAGCAGGTCGGCACGTCGAACGCGTCGAGCCTTGCCGAGCGTGTACGCGAGGCAAACGAATGGGGCGCGGACGTGTTTTTGAGTCTGCACACGAACGCGTTCACAAGCCCGTCGGGAACGGGCGTTGAGGGCTTTTCCTACCGCGTGGATTCAAACGGTTTTAACCTCGCAGAGGACGTTGTAAGCGAGCTTTCGCTGATTACGGGGCTACGCAACCGAGGCGTGTTCGCGCGCCCGTCGCTGTACGTGCTCCGTCGAACGGCGATGCCTGCCGCGCTCATCGAAATGGGATACATAACAAACCCCACTGATGCCGCACTGATGAGCGAGCAGCCCGATCTTTTCGCGCTCGGAATATACAACGGGATATTGGAGTATTTTGGTATGTAAGTGTTTGTCACTTTTGGTGATAATGATGTTATAGATAATTCCAGTTGTGCGGGACGTCGAAGGCGCCGTCCCCTACCGGCAAAGGGGTTCTCGTAGGGGCTGGCGCCCACGACAGCCCGTTTTCTAATCATAATCGGGTATATGGAAGCAAAGGAATACACAAGGCAATTGGAAAGATAAAATAACACATCGGGAAGTGATAAAATGCCAAAGCCCTTCAAGGCAACCTTCGAGGAAAACGCAAAATATCTCGACCGCGTTTTCGGCGTCGGAATAAACTACGATTTCGTCGGGCGCGAGCGTATCGTCGCGGGACGGCGCACGCGCTTCTATTTCGTTGACGGCTTTGCAAATACAGCCGTTATGGATAGGCTTTTCATATATCTCGCCGAGCTTGAAAGCCTCGACGGAGTAAGCGACGCCGAGGCGTTTGCCGCGGAGTATCTTCCGCACACCGAGGCGACGGTACAGCGCGATATTGACAGCTTCGTATACGCCGTTATGAGCGGCACTATGGGAATCATCATCGACGGGATAAACTCCGTCGGCATCACTATCGACACGCGAATGTACCCTATGCGAAGCGTCGGGCAATCGGAAAACGACCGCGTGCTTCGCGGTGCGCACGACAGCTTCACTGAAACGATAAAGCAGAACACTACCCTGCTCCGCCGCCGTGTGCGCGATACGAATCTTCGTTTTGAGCACCTGTCCGTCGGCGACGCGTCACCCTCTGACGTGGTCGTGTCCTATATTGAGGGCAAGGCGGACGCAAAATACGTGCGTAACTTGATAAGCAAGCTAAAGAAAATAAAGGTGGACACGTTAACGCTCGGTCAACAGAGCCTTGCGGAGTGTCTTATCGGGCGCGGTTGGTTTGATCCGTTCCCGAAATTACGCTACACCGAGCGCCCCGATGCCGCCGCCGCGCATCTTTTCGAGGGGAGCGTTATAGTTTTGGTTGACACCTCGCCCGAGGCGATGATACTGCCAACGTGTCTTTTCGATTTTATGCAGGAAACGAACGATTACTATTTCCCGCCTTTGACGGGCTCGTATCTTCGCCTCTTACGCTATTTCGTATTCGCACTGACGCTGCTGCTCACGCCGACGTGGTATCTTCTCATCACGCACGAGGCGTGGATACCCGAATGGCTCGCGTTTATCACGGTTGACACCGAGTGCAATATGCCGATACTTTTGCAGCTATACGTCGTCGAGTTCGCACTCGACGGGCTGAAGCTCGCATCGATGAACACGCCAAGCTCGCTCAACAACACCTTCGGTGTGGTCGGCGGTCTGATACTCGGCGATTTCGCGGTGCAGATAGGCTGGTTCGTGCCCGAGGTCATCGTTTATATGGCGTTCGTGGCAATAGCCAACTTCTCGCAGTCGAGCTATGAGCTCGGCTACGCGTTTAAGTTTATGCGGCTACTGCTTCTCACGACCACCGCGCTCGGCGGTCTGTGGGGTTATATTATCGGGCTCATACTGATAGTAGCCCTCGCCGCGTCAAACAAAACGGTGAACGGAAAACGCCACTATCTCTATCCCCTCATTCCGTTTAACGGCAATGCACTAAAGCGCCTCATAGTACGCGAGAGATTGCGGACGAGGGATGAGTAGGGGACGCGAGGGGAACGGTCGCTTTTTGAAAAAAGCTCCGCAAAAACTTTTATACAACGCTTCGCTCACCTTTGGTTTGCGAGAGGGAAAATAAGATTTAGCGCTCTCGATACGCCACGCTCACTTTGCGCTTCGATTTTCGTGCACCGCGCCATACCCAGCCGGGGACCTCGGCGACACCCGTGTCGCCACCCCGGCGACTGTTTAGCGGTACCGAACGATGGTAATATCCCGTCAGGAGTGGGCGCCGTAGCGCGCAGACGCTTCGCTGTGCGCGAAAGTTAGCAAACGGTAGGGGCGCGTCGCTTTTAGCCGTAGAATCGCGCACCGTCGCGCACGCAAAGAAACCCTTTCCGCACGCCGCCTTCTTTTAGGCGGCGTAGCCGTGTGAGAGAGGGGTACAAGGGGAGAGGGAGATTTGGCGTTTGAAAATCTTCCTCTCCCCTTGCGTTTCCCCGAGTCGCCAA
>JAZNBZ010000141.1:0-22679 GCA_045587285.1 Candidatus Flemingiibacterium sp.
ACGGTGAAATATCCGTTGGCGTTATAGGCTACGTTTCCGTAGTGAGGATAGCTTTTACTACCGATCCACATTCCAAAAGCAGAAGCAGACGCCGCCGCCGAGGCGTTTCTCGCTCCAAACAACGGGCAAAGACCCGTTGTCATCGAGCTATAATCACCCGTGTTTTCAAAGTCCAAGATAAGTCTTGTATTTTGATTCGGCTTAAATCCGGTGTTGATATACTGCGTTCCCGAGCTTTGAATATAGGTTAACTCGATGTAACCTGAAGGTAGACGGCTCTCGACTTCGCCACCGGAGGCGGTAATTACGATATTCTTATCGCAGTATTTCCCGGCGGTCAGTAATCGAACAGAAGTACCGCCGGCGACCTCAATATTTATATCGCTCATACGGTCTCAACCTCCCCCGTATAAATCGGCAGAGCCGAGAGAACACGGCTAACCATTTCGGTCTTATCCGCCTCGGTGTAATAGTCGGTACCTTTGACGGGAGTATATCCGTCGGCACCTTTTGGTCCTTGAGGTCCGGGTGCGCCAGTCTCGCCTTTCTCACCGTCATTGATGGTAGCCGTCTTCGGACCGTTGACGTCGGTGATAGTGATGGTGGTAACCGTACCCGCCTTGCTTATCTCAACCGTAGGACTCACGCCCTCCTCGCCGCCCTCAAGAGAATTGATCTTCTCTGTCAGCTCCTCAATAAGCGCTCTGATATCAGCGTGAGAGACTTCCGACGTGTCATGGCCTTCTATTACCTTGCCGATCTTGTCAAAGAGCTTCTCCGATTCACAGATCAGCGGCTCCATCTGCGTAAAATACGCATTAACAATGTCGCTTGACTTCATAATAAGGCTCTTTATCTCACTAAAAAGCCCCTGCGTGAGCTTTAGCGGAGCTTCGCCCGCGGTGGTGGTAGAAACGTTTCCCGCGCCACTCTCAAGCGTTTGCAAAGCAAAATTAAGCTGCTCCACGAGCTGAATAAGATAGCTCTTGATCTGCGAAAGCTGTCCCTCTGCCGTCGGAGCCGTTATCATCGGTTTACGAATGTTTTGGCTCATTAAATATCACTCCCCTGCTCGATAGTCTTGCAAATGGAATAAATATTCGCGCCGCCCTCGCCCTCAATGCGAAGCCGCAGGTGGTCGCACCGTCTTGGACGGATAGGTACCGCAAAACTGCGAAGCCTGTCACCGTTCATAGTAAAGAGATGTTCCCAAGCACCGCTCGAGTCATACTGAATGTAGAAGAATACTCTTGTGCCCATATCAAGGTACATTCGCACGTCAAGGCGTGAAATATACTTCTTGTCAGGCGAGTCGGTACCGATAATACCGGTCTCCGCCATCCACTTTACTGGTGAGACGTCGGGAGTTCCCGCGCCGAGAACGCTCTTGATCTTCTTGTCCGCCCCGTCGATATAGTAAAGATCGCCACGGAAGTTGCAGAAGGCAAGCGCGTTTGTGTTGTCCTCTCGGTGCCACATACCCTTGAGAGTGTCATATACGAATAGGTGGTGTTTCCCATTCATATCTTGCATGGAGATATAGTATTTGTTGCCAAGCGCCCCCGCCGTGGCGGCGCTGTACTGGACGTCGCCGAGAGCCGAAGATATTTCGACCGGCAAAGAGCCGTCGTAGGCACATACCGCAGAGCGAGCCTTATAGTAAAGCACCTCGTTTACAATGGCAAGACTGCGCGCACAGCCCCTCTGTACGCCTCTGCAAGCCGTTGTCTGTATCTGATAGTTTGCGGGATAGTTGCCGTAGACCTTGTGCATACAGCTCTCCTTGAAGAAGATCGGATAGCCCATGTGCGTGACAGCACCGGTAAACGGTCCGTCGGTACCCACACTCGCAGCGTATGAGTCGGTCGAAATACCCATAAAGCTGTTCCAGTTCTTGAAATCACCCAGCTTCGAGGCATAGATCTCATTGACTATCTCGCCGTTTAGAGCCTCACCGTATCGGCAGCCCCAAAGGCGGTTTTCCGATTCAATGATAAAATCCATTGTGGGCATCTTTCTCGTGATCGTGATCGGCGCGTCCTGCGTTGTCACATTATCGAGAATACCCGTCACCACTATGTAATCGTCACCGCGCGACCACAAAACCTGTGTGCTGTTCAGATCGGCAAGCTCGGGGCTTGTAATACCCGATATGCTCACGCCGTCACTATCCGAAAACGGCACGCCAATACCCGTCGCGGATATCCTGATATAAGTGCTGGCAATGCTTATCCACATAGAGGTCGTGGCGGAATACTGCTTCAGCGAATGAGGCACGCTTGAGGTATCTATCCACAGAGCCATATTTTGGGGATTTTCGGGAGCAGTATCCTGCACCACAGCACCCTCGATCGCTGTACCGTCATTCTTGCAAAGCGTAAACGTGACGGTCGAGGTCGTTGTCACACTCGCCTCAATATCGCCGTAGTCGCTCAGATCTTCGGTGTTTATATATTTCTTGTCGGGCATAATAATGACGTATGCGCCCATTGAGATCAGCGTTTTGGGAGCATTGTCTACCGTCAGCCCCATATTTATCCTATTTTCATTGATAACAAAATCGCCGCCGTCCACGTAGCAAAGCGTGTCCTTGCCTATCAGACCGCCGATAGTGGCGGGGGAAGCATAAACGCCTCGTTTCGGGCGGGGCGAGAGAACGGGATAATTGACCGAGCTTAAGTTCTTCATGTCATAAAACTCGCCGTTCCCTATGCGGAGATTGTGGTTATATCCCCTGAATACGTCAACCATTTCCCGAGTGGTCGGAATCTCGGAAAGACGCGGATAATACTTCATTGTTTATCCCTCCCGTCAAAAGAGAAAGCGTGCGCCGTAACTCTTGGGCGTATGGTTTCGGTTATAATACTTCTCGAAAGCCAAAAACGCCGTGTTATATTCGACTATGCTGTTGTTATACTTGTTGTATTCCCCGTTCGCGTAATCTATCTGCATTTCGAGATAGCGCACGTACACCTCGTCATAAGGCGCGGGGATAAGAAGCTCGGTGGTCAGAAGCGTTTCGTCATTGTACCCCTCGAATATCACGTCCTCGCCGCCCTCGTGGGTGTCAATGATCTCCTTCTTTACCACGCCGTCAAGTCTCGAAAGCCAACGCACCTTGTCCTGCTGGCTGTATGCGTTCGGCTTTAAGTGGTCGATTCGGTTGATAGCTTCGATAATTGTCATTGTGTAGTCCTCCTGTCAAAAAAGGGGACACGAAGTCCCCCTCTGTTATACGGTTCCGGGCAGGGGCTTGTTAGCCGCTTCGAGCAGCTCGTCCACGTGCTCGTCCATCTTGTTCTGCGCGGCAACAGATCTCTCATACTCTGCCTTGATGTGAGGCGGGACCATGGATGTCTTGCCCTTGGGGAGCAGATATCCCACGCCGTTCACACTGATAAAGAGATTGGGTTCATCGTTTGCCGCGCCCTTGGGAATAGTCAGGGGAACACGCACATCTTTCTTTTCTGCTGCGGTTTCAGTTTCTGCTGCAGTGTTTTCGGTTTCTGCTGCGGTTTTTGCTTTTTCTGTAGCCATGTTTTTCACCTTTTACCTTTCTTTTATTTGCCGAGGATCTCATCGATCTTTTTTGCGAAATCCTCGTTTGCTGCGATCTGCGAATCGAGCGCCTCATTTTCGGCAATAAGCTGTGCAAGCTCCATCTCGTGCCTTGCTTTAATGCTTTCGAGGTTTGCCTGATTTTCGCCGCGCTTGGCAACGATCTCAGCATTTACCTGCTTAAGGTTTTTGAGCATATTCTTAATTCCGGCAATAATGTTTTCCGATTTCTGACGGAACTGCGCTGCTGTCTGTTCCATATGCTTTCTCCTTTGTAAAATTGTTTTTTAATTGTTAAGGGGGCAAGGGACAAGCCCCGCCCCCAAAGAGTGACTGATTAGTTTGCTTCGTCGGTTGCGCTGTAGGAAGAACAGCTCATGATACGGAGCAGACGCTCCGAATAGAGCATAGTCGCACCGTTGGTCTCAAACTTATAGCCGATGGTGCTGAACTGATTGAGAGGACCGCCTACCTGAGACTTGTCCTTAACGATCATTTCAAGTGCGCCGCCCTCGGGGTCGATGATACCGAAAGCGTCCTTACCGAACATGTAGTTTGCGTAGGTCACGCCGCCTGCCTTGTTTGCGTATTCGCCGCCAAGGATAGGCGCAAATGCGTCCTCAATGAAGCGGCAGCCGTGAAGTTCGCCGATCTCACCGTTGAAGATCTCGGAGGCTGCAGAATACTTGTGCGCCTCGATCCAGTCCTTAGACTTGCGGAGATCATAAGTAACAGAAGGGTTGAGAACCATATAATATTTACCGTTGATGGTAGGAACACGGTTCTTCTTCATGATAGTGACACCCTTTGCGATAGAGTCGGGAGTCAGCAAGCACTTAATAGTATCGCTTGCCTCCATCTCACCGGGCGCGGTGGGAGTGCTTACGATAGTGCCATCTGCAACGTTGATGTTATCGCAATAAAGAACGTTGGTATTAACGAGAAGAGCGTCGCGGATAAGGGTCTCCTGAGTCTCTGCCGCAGATGCGCCCATTTCCTCGGTAGCGCCGAGAATGACGTCATCGTAAGCGTGAAGCTCAAGCTGATCGGTAACGGCAGCGTAGGTACCGTACTGATCGATAGAGCCGGTCTTGGAACTCATACCGAATTTCTGGCCGGTAGGAATAACGCCCTCAACGAGCTTCGATGCCTTTGCGAAGGTGTTCCACTTTCTCCACTCAACGGTCTTGCTGTGCTTCTTGGGAAGAATCTGCTTCTTTGCAAACTGTGCGTAGAAAAGTTCAACACGAGCGTTCTCGAGAAGCTCGGTGTCATAGAAGGTCTTAAGCTCGCCGTCCATAGAGTTGGCAGCGTCGAAAGCCTGAGTGGTGCCGTCGTAGGCGTTAACGTAGTTGCCGGTCGCATTTACAAGAGTACCGGCGTCAGCAAAAAGCTGAAGATTGATGCGCAGGAAAGCGAAGATCTGCGCAAAGAGAAGATTGAAAAGTTTCTTCATAAGTAATTCTCCTTCCGAATTAAAAAATTTGATTTTTTTGTGAAGGAGAAATGTGTTTGCGGTTATTTCTGTCCGGGATACACTTTCTCCCCACGTGCGAGTCGCGCGCGGAGGTCCTTCTTAAAGGCTTCTCTCTGCTCGCGGCTGGCTTTGCTGTAGTCGAATGTGGTCGCGGAAGGTGCCTGACCGGAAATACCGTTCTCGTCGGGGCGTCGCTGTCTTGCCTGGATGTTCTGCGAGATATTCTGCGCGGTTGCTTTCGCAGTTGCCTGCATAGCCGCTATCTGCATCTCGTCGTGATGTACGGCATAATATGCGTCTTTTACGCTGATACCGACGTTAGGAGAGGTCATACGCAGGAAGGCGGGGTTTTTCAGCTCGGTCTGAAGATCAAAGCCCGGAATAATCTTCTGAAATTCTTTCGCCTGCTGTTCAAGCCCTGCGAAGTGGTTTCTGATCCTCAGCTCCTGTATTGAAAGCTCCTCTGCCTTCTTCTGTCTCGCGGTGTCGCGCTCCTGCTGGTCGATCTTCTTCGCGGTCTCAACAGAGGTACCCATCTGAAGGGCTTTGTCCTCATAGTAAGAGTCATCGTCGCTGATCGCCTTGGTAAGCGCGTCATAGTCCATATTGGAGGGATCGAGCTTGTGCTTACGTGCAAGAAGCTCGAGTGCGGGAGTAAGTTTTGCCAGCGCTTCCTCTGCTCCCTTTGCGGACTTAAGGCGGGACTGCACAACAGCCTGCATCTGCTTGTTGTACTCGGGGTCTGCCATGATCTCGTCCCAACTCATACGAGCGGGCGTCTCGGTCACGTCTTCCGTGGGGTTCTCGGCAGCGGCGTCCTGCACCTTTTCTTCTGCTGCTTTCGGCTCCTCCTCGGTCTTTGCCTGAGTTTCGGGAGCCTTGGCGGCGTATCTCGCCCGTCTGCGAATCTTATCCTCGGGAACACCCAATTCCCTCAGTCTCTGTCCGGCGTCAACAGTCGCATTATCGCCCGTAGCGGCACCTTCTCCGCCTTCGCCTCCGGTTGCACCTGCACCCTCACCGGCAAAAAGCTGAAGATTAAGCCATTTGAAGTTTGTCATAGAGTAGATCCTCCGATATATTCTGCCAATTAGGTTGGCGAGTCCTATATCAAGCCGTTCACGGCTTATATACTGTTAAAATTTGATCTCATAAGAGATATTTTCGGGGTAATTCCTTGCAAGAAGCTCAAATCCCGCGCAGATCGCGTCACATACAAGTGTAAGCGCCACCTTGAAACGCGGTTTTGCCTTGAATGATACCTCTGCGTGACCCTCGTCAAGCTTGATCACGAGCTTTTTGTTCTGCCTTGCCTTGTGCGTGTTCTTGGCGAACGAGGCAAGCGTATAGACGAGTATCGAAGCCGAGGCACATATCAGATCGTGTCCGGGCTCACCCGCGTATGCGTGACCTTCCACGGTCAGCTTGTTTTTGCTTCTCTCATAAACTGCCTTTATCATTTGCTCCCTGCCTTTCTTGTCACTCTGCTGCCGCTCGGCTGTGAAGCCTCTGCCGATGTAGCTCTCGCATTAGCCATCTTGGCGTTAGCACCTCCGCGATCACCCGCCATAGCTCTGCTCTGTGCAAGTGTAGCACCGCCCGAAGCCGAAACACCGGCGCCGCCGGTAGTCACAAGGATATCCTGCGCGATAGCCTCTGCTGACATAGGATCGAACCTCTGCGCAAATGACAGCGCAAGCTGCATATACTGGAGGAGCTTCTGGAACATCGTGCCGTTCTGCGCCACCTTCTGCATAATGCCGTCCTTGCCGTCAAACTCCATCATATCAAGGCACATAAGCGTCTGATCTGTCATCTGCGGATTGAAGAATCCGAGCTGGAAGAACTGAAGCGCAAGCTCGTTCTGCGTCACCTTGGTGTATACGTTCTTCTTCTGCGCCGATACCTTGATATCGAACACGGGAAGGCGGAAATTCTTCTTATTATCGAGCGATGCACCCGCTTCCTGAAGCTGCAAGCCTTCGTTTACGTAGGTTATGTATTCCTCCGCGCCGTACTGGCCGAGTATGCGGAACTGACGCGGCATATCGTAGAACTGGCGTATAAGCTCAATGCACAGCTCAACGATCTTTGAGAAAGCTCTGTAAGACTCCTGCGTGCTGTCACGGCTGCCCTTGCCACTCGCCTGCTGGAGCATAGCTATACCTGAAGCTGTTTGGGTAGAGGAGCTTGCTACGCCCGTGCTGGTCTCGGTGTTACCCGAGGTCTCGCGCAGCTCCTGAATAGTGCGGTCAAGCACGTTGACGTATACACCGTCAAGTGAAGTGTGCTCTATGCGCCGCAGGGCATTCTCGTCCAAGTTGCCGGTATGATGGACTATCGGATTGTTAAGATCAAGGAATTCCTTCTCATTGATCGCGCCCTCACCACGTGAGAAATAGCGGGGAGTCGCGCCCACCATAGCGTTCTTGACAAAGCTGGTGTTAAGCAGGTCAATGGTAGTCTGCGGCTTGCGGCACAGATCAACGTAGCCGTAACCGCAAGGCGAGCCCTCGATCGGAAACAGCGCGTCGAATACGTAAGGGTACATACCGTGATCGTAAAGACCGCGCATAGCCATTTCGGGGTCGTTCTCGGTAGCGTAAAGGACAACGTCACCGACGAACTTGCAATACTGCAGAGTCTTTCTGCCCTGCACGTACTTGTGATAGTAAACGTCGATAACCGTGTGCTTGTTCTCGGTGTTTACGTGATCGTCATAGAGGAATTTGGTGCTAACGAAGGACTGACCCTTCAGCTTGCCCTCAAGCTCGGGGTATCTCCCCTCGAGCACGTCCTTGTCATAAAGCTCTGTATGGAAGAAGTAACGGCTGTGCTGAATGTCGGTAATGCCCGGCTCCCAATAGACGTTGAGAATGTTTACCTTCTCAACACTGATATCGCCGAGTCCGTTCAGCTTCGACTTATCCCAAACTGCCTTATATACGCCCGTGCCCTGCTTGACCTTCTGCCACATAACGTCAGAATAGGTGTCCTCAAAGTGATTCTGTTCAAGTACACACGGTATGATCGAGGACAGCTTACGCGCCTCGCCTCTGTCGCCTCTCTCACGCGGGAGTATGTTAGGTTCGGGGTATGCTTCCATAGCGTCAGCGTGCTTTGATACCAGCACGTTATGAAGCCAGCCCGAAACGCTCTTGTATCCACCGTCTTTACCGATATTGGTCTCCTTTTCCTCTTCAACAGAGTTGCGGAGCTTCCACCAGTTCTCCGAAGCCACAATGCGCGACTCGGTGTTCTTCTTGCCCGACTTGTATTCTTCAAGAACCTTGAGGAAGTTTTTAAGCTGTTCGGGGCCGATCATAGCCGCGCCGCCGGCGGGAGTAGTAGGTTTCTGTTCTATTTCCATGGATTTCTCCTCTCTCAAATATAGCCACGTTTAAGCTGCCTCTCGCTGAACTGATTCAGCGGGTCTGAAACGATAGGCTCGCGCTTCTCCGGCACAATAGGCACGACAGGGCGCGACATACACATATAGCGCACCTCGTCGGGACAATGGTCCTCGAGCTTCGTGTCGATATCCTCGGGGTGCGTTTCCGAGTACATCATCAGAGGGATCGTGCGTATGAACGCCTTGCAGTTGTTGAACACGTACATACGCGGGTAGCCGTTTTCATCGAACTGGAAGCGGTAATGCACCTGCATCCAGCCCGGTATGCGCTCGTGATCGCCCGGTGAGAAGTATATACCGTACCTCTCGGCGGTCTCCGCAATGCTCTCGCCTCGGCTCGCGTCCCATATCGCAGGGTCTGCAATGCTGTCAACGATCTTGCGGTTCTTCAGCCACGGGTGTTCATTCTCAAACTCGCGTATACGTCGGAACTGCTCGTCCGGAGACCACTTCACGCCCTCGTCAGGCGTCCCGGTGCAGCCGTACATCTCCATAATGCGGTATAATACCCCGTCATAGTCAACCGCCCAGTAGCCAAGGGAGAAGGGCTTGTTGTAGCCGAAGTCATAGGACCGCATGATCTTCCAGCCTCGGCACTCACCTTTGTTGAGGTCAAAAGGCTCGATAACGTGAGTAAACCGCCTCTGTGCAAGTGCTTCCTCGGGAGTGATACCCGCCTTCGTGCATAGCTCAATATCGGGAGTAGGTCGGAAGTCCTCAAAGAACTGCCCTTCGAATATGTCCCAGCGCCCGTATAGCCACGCCTCACGCAGTTTAGGAGGCAGCGCCTCGAGTTGCTTTATGTAGTCGGGCTGGCTCTCCATAAGCGCCTTGTTGTCGGTCACAAGAGCCTGTATAAAGCAGTAGTCCTCGGGAACCTCGGCGCCCTCATACTGCTTGTCTATGAATAACCGCTTGAAATAACCGTGTGACGCGCCGCCCGGGTTGCACGTGTAGTAGATATGCTTCGGAAAGTCGTTGACACCGCGCAAACACGCCGTGATCTTCTTTATCCACATCTCCTGAAGCTGCGTAGCTTCATCCAGGAATATTACGTCATACTCCGCACCTTGATAATTGTCAAGGTCTTTGTCGTTGTTGCAGTAACCGAATTTGATGGTGCTGCCATTCGGAAAGTTAAAGACCTTCTCCGACTTGTTGTACCTCGCCAGCCCGTGCAGCTCCGTGCAAAGATGGTTGATATGGTTATTAAGCAGCTCGGGATAAGTGCGGCGCACGATCAGTATCTTAATACCCTTGTATGACACCGCGAGTATCTTCGCCTTGGTACGCACCGACCAGCTTTTCCCGCCGCCTCGGGCACCGCCAAAGCCGACGTGCTTCTGAGACGCGGATAAAAATTTATACTGTTTGTCGCTGATACGACTCAGATCAATACTGCTCATACCTTAAACTCCTCAGGCAATCCCTCTACCACAAGAGTAGGCGCATTATCAATGTCGTCTTTCTCCGCCTGCCGTCTGAGGTTAGCAATCCGCGCCTCCTGCTCCCTGCTGTCCGCATCAGACTTGACGCCAATGAGGAGCTTGAGATCGCAAAGCGACGCCGCGAGACGTCTGATACCCGTTGTGTCCTTCGGGTCTACCTCGGCAATAGCCTTTTCGAGCTTACCGGCAAGCGAAACGGTCATATTATTGAACATCAGCGCCACGTCAACCTGAATCTCCGACTGTTCATCGGAAATTTTATCGACGCTTTTCGTGATCGTTTCGTTCTTGACCTGTTCCCGCAGATCTTGCCAGCCCTCGGCTTGTGAATGTCTCGTAATTGCTCCGAGACTTACGCCGTATTTCTGCGCGAGCTTCCTGTATGAGGAAGACTCGTCCGTGATATATTCTTGTCGAATAGCATTCCAATCCGCCACACAGGAAATACTCCTTTCTGCTTTATAGCTCCATTATAGCACCCCGCCTCGCGAAATCTAAACACACCCCTCCCCACAAAAGCGCAAAAAATAAGGGAGACTTTTCAGTCCCCCTCTTCTTCCTTGTACTTCTGATCAAGAGCTTGATAAACAATACAACGCTTGCACCGCTTCAGATCGTTACAATAGCGCTTGCCGTATGCTTTCAGCTCTTTCGTATCGCCAAATACAAGGTTGAGTGTGTTTGTTTCGTCTGTCCCCTCACAGCAGATACGGTTGCTCTCGTGCCTGCGATAAAAGGGACATACTACGTATTTTGAAACATATCCTGACAACCGTATCACTCCTTTTTATTCTCGGTCGTATTCCTCTATCAGTTCCTCTGCAATTTGATCTATGACCTCGCAAATGTAGTCACAAGGGAACATCTCGCGCCCGGTATTCAGGGAAGCGGAAAACGACTCTTTCTCTCGCTCCGCAAACTCCCTGATAACCTCGTTCCTATCCGCGTACCGGTCCTTATCCTTGAAGGACGAGCACACCGCTCCACACGCCGACAACGTGCAAAAAGGCTTATGTATGCATTTTAAGCAGCCGTTCATAGCCGGTCCTCCTCGGCTTCCGCCGTAACAGTCTCCCCGAGCATATCGTCAATGAACTTCTGCGGGAAGCCACCCTTCGGGAAGATCTCTGCCATACGCTGATCGAGGTACTGTAACTGTTCGTTCCTCGCAACGAGCTTCGCCTGACGGTGGAACAGCCTCTTGTGGTTCCCGATATACATTGTGAGCCGCTTCTCCCCGAATCCGAAGGCATCGTGCAATACAAGGCAAGCCATCTTTATGTAGATATCAAGCATTATCCTGCCGTCGATCTCTATCTGCTTCTCGGCAGCCTCAAGCGCGACCTCGCGGGTAAACGCCTTTAATTTCTCCTGATCAACGTGGGATAACTTGTCCCACGCTTTAGGTACTCTTGCTTTCATTTGCTTTCCTCCGTCATTTCTTTTACAAGGGAGTCGATTAAATCATAACCGACGCAGAAGTATACATTACCGCCATATTCCATTCTTGCGATGTTTGACATATTCGCTTTCAACCTCTCCGCAAACTCTTTGACGGCTTCGGATTTGGCGGTTTCAAGGTCTTCTTGAAGTACACAAATGCGTTCAAATTTCGCATCGTTAGCAATTCCTATTTTTTCGCACAACGATTCCAACCTCTCAATCTCCGCTTGCATATCCTTATTCGCTTCCGCCGCAAGTCGCAGAGATTCGGTCATATCTGCTTGAACGGCTTGCAAACTCTCAATCTCCGCCTTTTGGCGACCTATGAGGTCAACAACAGCGTTAAATGTTTCAGGCGAAAGGTAATAGCCTCGTGTGACAACGCCATCAACTTTGTATTTAGCATTTTTCAAAGTCTTTATAACATCATCGTCCGTGAATTTGTGGTCGGTCATTTCCAATACCTCATAATACAATTTATTGTCTGCTTTTCAAACGCTCCCAAGCTTCTATTGTGGCAATATCGGGTAATGAATATATAGGCTATAAGTTCATCGACAACCGCCTCAACGGAATTGCCCGTGCAACCGATTTTCTGCCCATTCAAAACAAGCGTTTCACCGCCGTTTTCGTCTACCTCGTAGCCGTAATCGTTGATATTGAATACTTTACAAATCGGAGAAATTTGTTCATCTATGCTCTTTACTTTTTCGGCGTAATATTTATATTGTTCGGCGGTCATTTGTCTGCCCTCCTGTTCCAAGCTTCGATCGCTTCTTTTTCAGTATCAGTGTGTGTTTTCCCCGTGCCGTTATAACATTCAAAAAGTTTTGTGCGACATCCGCACCCACGGAAGCAATACACATAGTCCCCATCGTACTCGGTGTACTTGCTCGATTGATGATATAATACCGCTTCACCGCCGCAGAACGGACACGGCTTTAATTCCTTATTGGTCATTTGCTCACCTCTTCAAATTGTAATGATATTTGATGATTTTCGTCTTTGACTCTCGGAGTGTACTTCTTGCCCGTCTCAACATCGCCAAGCTCCGACTCAACATATTGCTCACAGCTTGTAGGCTTATCGACTCGCTTTAATACCTTGTCGTGACAAGTGCAATAATACCAATCACCGAGTATGCAATAAGAGCAGTATCGGCAATATTTCATTTCCCGCTCCTTTCAAAAGTTCGGATGTATAAGCGTGTCTATACGCTCTTTTAGTTCTTCGTTTTCTTCTTGCAAGGCTTTGTTTTTGGCTGTTAGTCGCTTGTTCTTGTCGGAAAGATTTGCAAACGCCTTGCCAAAATCACAGGTCTCGCAAGTACCGCTATCACGGCAATGTCTCCGATACGGGCAAATTCTACTTTTCATCGGTACTCCTTTCCGCAAGTGCTTTTTCTGCTTCCGCTTTGGTGAGGAATACGGTTTTGCCGAGGTCGCTTTTCTTTATTGAATACCAAACACAATCGTTATCAGTTCTTCGTGCTATGTATTTGTTGCGATTTTTCTCGGTTATCTTAACCTCTGCTATATAAGGCGCAAATTCATCGCTTGGTATAAACTTTGCTATAATGAAATAAATATCGCCTAACTCTATCAGCCTATCTCTCATTTCTGCACCTCATCATAAAATTCTACGGGAAATTCTTTTCGCAACCCGATCAACACCCAATTGTCTTCGGGTTCTTCTCCACAATTGGGACAATCTGAATTGCTTACTCGCCCAATCGTTTTCACTACATCTTCTGTGTTTTCAACAAAGAGGTGGTGTCCACACTTCCGACATTCAAATACTATAAATCTCATTTCTGCACCTCCGTATATTTCTTTTTGATCTGCATCAATATATCGTGCCATCTCACTCTTTCCTTTCTCCGTAACTGCAAAAATCGTTTGAATACTTTAATGTTCCGCAACCCTTTCGGCATTCGTATTTACTGCAAGATTTTACAAAATACAAATGTTTGCAATCCTTACACCTCACAACCTCAACCACATCGGCAATCGGAGCTTCGACCATAAGTTTTCTCGCGCCTCCTGCTGGTCCAATATGTACTCTGTCGTATTCCGCTATCAGCTTATCAATATCTGTATATCGTGGCATATCATTTTCCTTTCTTTTTTACCTTGCACTTGTGACCAAGGGAAGGCTTGTAGTGCAAGCCGCAAACCTCGCATTTGCAAACCGTAGTTTGAATATCTCCGCGACTTCGGAACCATTCCGCGGTGGCGGCATCATATCTCACGATTTCTCGCATTATTCCGCACCGCCTTTCGGTGTCGTAAATTCTTTAATGAAATCGTTCTTTCCGAGGTAGCGACCGTTCATTTCGATGTTTAATCCCTCGATTTCGCCGTCATATATGAAGTCTGCGATCTCTTTTACGAGGTCTTCCTTCTTGCAGTACCCCGCTTCAACCGCCCTTTCGGCATACTTGAGCGCATCGCAAGCACTTATCGGGTTACAAACATCGTTGCAATTCAGCTTCACACGGCAAATATCTTTTGCCATCTCCAAGATCTTCTGCTGCTTTTCGTTACTCATTTCCATCGTCCTCCTGCGGTTGATCCAACGCGCTTAACAATGAAGAAAAAATCTCGTTTGCCGCATCAACTACATCGCTCACCTCAAGAGTAGGCTTATTGCAAACAACATACTCGCCATACTGCTCGCTACCATACCGAAGTTTAACAGCTACCGTCGATACTATCATTTCTTCCATTTTGCCTGATTCCTCGTCGAAAACATAGCGCGTTTCGTTTTCCTTGACAATAAGTTTTAAATCTTGGATCTTCTGCTGTTTTTCCGTCATTTCAGCATCTCCTTTCAGAACGGCAATTTTTCATCATCAACCGGCACGAACTCTTCCGAAGCCACCGGGTATGCCTCGGCAGGGACCGCACCGCCCTCGCCTTTACTGTCAACGAAATGCGCGTCCTCGACGATCACTTCGGTGGCATAGCGCGTCACGTTGTTCTGATCGGTCCACTTTCTCGTCTGAATCGAACCGATAAGGCATATCGAGGAGCCCTTCCTGAAGTAGCGAGCAATAAATTCAGCTCTCTGTCGCCAAGCCACAACGCTGATAAAATCCGCAGTAGGCTGACCCGAATTAGCGTCGGCGGCACGGTAGGGGCGGTTGACAGCCAGCGTAAAAGAAAGTACCGGAATGCCCGTAGCGGTTGTTTTAAGCTCCGGGTCGCTCGTGAGTCGCCCACAGAGAACGACCTTGTTAAGACTGAGATTACTCATTTGAAAAAGTCCTCCAATACTGCCTTGCACCCCGGGCAACGTGGATCGTCCCTCTTAACGCTGTAGTCGCTAAAATCACAACCGCACACGGAGCACTCGTAATATGTTGCGCAATCGTGGTTACTGAAGCCCTTGCAAATAGCCTTTGCTTTTGCAATGCCCTCCGACTTTGATTCGTTCCGCCCTTCGGTATCGCCATTCAAGGACGCGGTGACGGAACTCTGGTTCATAAAATCGCGAAACAGAACAAATCGTATCTCTGTAAGTTTATCAATTATGTCGTTATACTCTTTCTCGCAATCATCGCATACTTGAGCAGGTTTTGCTTGCCAACCATAACGAGTTTTTTTATCAGGGACTTTTATCTCTACTAATTTCTTACACTCTTTCCCGCATCTGTCACAATAGTGTTTAGTCATCGTCCTGTCCTCCCTCCTCGTCGCCGATCACCTCTCTGAGTCGGTCCTCGAGATCTCGGTTATCGTCGCAAGCATATGCGCGCAGATCTCCCGCATCTTCTCTGAATGCGTGATAGTAAAGAAACGCGATCTTCTCCACGCTCTTGATAAGCTTTTTCAGCAGGGCTGCGTCCATTTCGAATTTCAGCGTTGATTTGACGTTGGTATCAAGACCGACCGATATTACCAGCTCGCCGACCTCGCCGTTCTCGTCAATGGCGGCGTCGAAAATAGATCTCTGCGGGTTCGGAACGAATACCGCCGTCAGGGGATAGAGGTCTGTGTTGACCTCGCATATGTAGTCTGTCGTACCTTCACAGAACTTCATCAGATCATTCTGTGCGCATTCAAATTCTGTTTTTGCTCTCATCTGTTATTTTTTCTCCATTTCTTGCATCTTTCGATCCCCCTGATGGTCATATCTTTAGCCACCTTATCGGAGGTTCTTTGTTTATTGATTTTATTGATCTCGGCACGATATTCTTGGTATTCCCTGCAAGTGTCGTGATTCTTGCAGGGACATTTCGGACAATGATGGCAGGGGCTTTCCATTGTTATACCTCCTATACCTTCCTGTCCTCTTCCCACCACTTGAGGATCGTCTCGTAGTGGTTAGCGGGCGCGGCACCGTTGTTAATAATAAAGTCTGCAAGCCTCGCAAGGTAATGATTATACGCTGTAAAGCCTATCTTATCGAGCAAAGAATCAGATTGAGCTTGTGAGAGTCTTATGACATTCCTTCCAAGCTGCCCACCCATAACCTTCACTTCGTTGTAGTCGCCGCCGCAGTCGCGAGCGTAAGCGCTCTCCTCACTCTCTGCCTCTGCCTCTAACTCATACTCATACTCTTTCTCGTCCTCCCCCTCTTTCTTGCTTCCGTTTTGCTTGCCGTTTGCTTCGGGTTTGCTTCCGCTTTGCTTGCCGTTTGCTTGTCCGCCGAGAGCGCCGCTCTCCGCTTTTCTGCGTCCCGAGTCAAGAGTGGGTTTAATGAGCTTAAATGCCGTAGAAGCCGCAATAGATAAGCCTTTCGGCGGTGTTTCGTAGATCGCATAGGCACATATAGCGAGTATCAGAGCCGACTGATCGCGCTTCGGTAATTCCTGTATAGCGTCATAGTAGGATTTATAAAACGTAAATTGATTTCTTGGCTTACTCACTATTTACCACCTCACTTTTTTGAAATTTATCATCTTTTTCAGAACTTTTTCCTAACTTTTTACTCACTTTTCGCACGCTTTCACTTCAATTCCTTTCGGAATCGACCATAAAACCTTTCGCATAAAGCCGCCCTCGTCGCTCATAGCGTCGGATAAGTGAAGCAAATGTATCTCCCGGCACTCGGATAGATCGAGAGAGCGCAGATAATCGCAAAGCGTTTCGATCTCCATGTGCGAGTTGGTTATACGGTGCCGCACCTTCTCGGGTAGCTTCTCGCAACGGTCAAGTATCTTGCGGTCATAATTCGCCTCGATAGCAAGGATATTAAGTCCGGGGAACTTATACCGCAGATTGACGGTATCCGTCGCAAAGGCAAGCACGTCGCCGTCAATGCGGCTCTTGATCAGGAAGCCGAGAGGTTCAGCAGCGTCGTGAAATGTCGTAAACGGTACAATGTCAAAGCTGCCAACGTTGAACTGCTCCATATTCTCAATAAGCGTTGCCGACTCGTTCTCAAGGGCGCGAGCCGTGCCGTAGCTCATATAGACCTCCATACCGCGCCTTATAAGCTCGTCCACACACTTGGCGTGGTCTTTGTGCTCGTGGCTTACAAGGCAAGCCTTTATATCCGAGAGCGAGAACCCTGCCAGCTTCTGCAGCTGCTTGTGTGATACACCGCACTCAAGAAGAATGCGGGTATCACTATCGGAAACTATGTAGGCGTTACCGTGCGAAGATGAAGCTAATGACTCAAATTTCATATAGGACACTCCCCTCCTGCTGCCGCCGGTGCCTTTACCTCGACGGGAGTTTCGGGTGCGTGTTCTTTCTGATATTCCGTAGACTTCTTAATCTTCTCCTGAATCCACTCAGGCAAGGACTTGAATACCTCGTCGTTCCATTGCTGAAGGTCCCACTTGATAGGCGGTGTAGCCGTTGTGGGCGCGGGAAATCCTCGGGGAATCGGCATAATATTGTCTACGTTGGCATATTCGCCCGTGCTGTTGAGTACCACGTTAAGCTGACAAGGCTTGCCGATCTGGTCGAATACATCAAGATCCATAAATTCATCGTCGGAATAGTTCTTGCCGTTCCAAGACTCAATGAACTTGCGCAGATTGCTCTTGTTGGAGCTTGAAATGGTAAATTCCTTTGAAAGCTGGCGCGGTTTCTGCTCACCGTCGATCTCGATGGTCTCACCCGGAAGCTCCCAAACGATCATACACTTGTTGCTGTAATTCTTGAACATCTCGGAAAACTGTTCTCCGAGGTCGATAACACCGACACATACAGCCATATACACGCCCGGTTCTACCGGCGGCACCTTCGGTTTTGCTCTGTCCTTAATTTTCATAATCACACCTCATTTTCTTATCGTTTTCGGAAACTACAAGTCGAATGATCTGACAGTCAGATCTCTCAAGATTGGTAACACTCTCCGCGTTGTCAACAAACAAAGGCACCGTAACGCCGTAAGCGCGGGAAAGTGTGTTGATAATATCAATACCGACGTTGATCTTTGCGCCGCTGTTGATATTAATGTAAGGAACACCGTCGTAAACAACGTCGCAACGGTCCTCTACACCGCCGTTAGCCTGCTCGCGGAACAAGCGGAAACGCGCAATACGGAACATACCGTTTATGCTGTCCTCGACGAACTGCGTCTTGTAGCGGCTGTATTCGTCAATGAGGAACAATACTTCCTCAATGGCATCAAGCTTCTCTGCGGCATTTCTCGCGTCTTCCTGAAGCTCCTCAACTCGCTTGCGGGAGTATTCAAGCAAAGACTCCTTGCCGAGGTATACGTTCCAGCTTGTGATCTCCTTCTTGATATCGGTTATCTGCCCAATCAACTTTGAACATGCAACAGAGGAGCTTGACATAATGTTCTTAAGTTCGATGTTAAGACAGTCAATACGTGCCACGATCGCCGCACGCGTCTCGGCATATCCCTCGATATCAACAACGGGAATCACATTGCTCTCTGCCGCCGTAAGCGCTCCTACCTCTTTGGTGATGCAGCTTTCAAGTCTTGCGATCTCTGCCTCGGCAGTTGTGATACGGTCTAACGCCGCCGCTTTTGCTTCCTTGCTGGCGTTGGCGGTCTGCTCGATCTCGCGCAGGCGTTTTGCCTTCTGTGCCTCAAAGCCGTCGGTAGCAGCCTTGAGCTGTGCTGTGGGGAGAGCCTGTCCGCAGGTAGGGCAATTACCGCCCGTGAAACTCTCGCCGTTTACGGCTATCCAGCGCGACCGTGCGGAGGCAATATCACTATCAAGTCGCTCCACGTAAGCCTTCTCGCTCGCAACCATTGCCATTTTTTTGCTATGATCTCTCTGCATAATATCAATAGCGTTCCTCATAGTCGCTATACTCAGCTTTCCCGCCGTCTGACTTGCACGGTAAGCCTTGTTTTCGTTATCAAGGGTCGAAAGCTCAAGCTGTGCCTCGCGGATCTCCATTCGCTTATTCTCCGCAGCCGTGTTGTGCTCGATCGAAAGAAGTTCAGCCTCAAGGGCGTCCTTCTCGACAGTCAAAGCCTCGATCTTTGCGCGAGCCGCGCCGAAGTCCATACCGTCAACGTCCTCAATGGTTTTCTGACATTCGCTGATACGCGCGGGAATATCGGTTTTAGCGCCCGCGTAAGCTCGCTTGTCCGAAAGGAGCTTCTTCTTGTAGTCCTCGAGCGAGAGCTTGCCCATACCCTCGATCAGAGGGAAGAACCTTTCATCGTTCAGCATGATCTCGCGGTCGCCCGCAACGTTCGCAACGCGGAAAAGCACCTCGCGCCTCTCCTGCCAAGAGATTCCCGCTGGGAAGTGTGAAACGCTCGTAAGCATTCGGAAGGTGTCTTCATTTACAAGAGTCTCTACCTTCTCGGTAAAGGCGTATTTCTTGCAAGGCACGCCGTCAACGTAATACTCCGAGGTATTACCGTCATATGTAGCTTCGCCGCGTCCGCGCTTCGTAGACCATACCTCCTGATACGTGCGTCGGAGGGTGACTTCCTCGCCGTTCACAAGAAGAACAGCTTCAACCGCCGTGATCGCGTTGTGGTCGCGGACCTCTCCGTCCTCGCCGAGCGGCTTGATCTCGATGTTCTTCTCGCCGTTACCGTGGCTGTCCTTGCCGAACAATAGCCAAGTCAGCGCGTCGTATACGCTCGTCTTACCGGTAGCGTTGTCACCGTAGATCGAAGCGTTGCCACCGTTGAAATCTAAAACGAGATTTCTGTGACATTTGAAATTTTCCAAAGCCAAACGCTTAATTCTGATATCAGTCATTTTCCGAATCCTCCTTTTTGCTTCTGTTCGATCTCACAGCCGAAAGAAATGCATCTGTCACGGGTCCCAATATCTTGATAGTAGGATCCTGTTTCTCTATACCCTCGATTGCCTCCCTTGCAAGCCCCATCGCGATAGCCATATCAGCGGGGCCCGAGCAACATCCTGCAAGTGCAGTTGCGGGGATGTCTGACGACGCTTCATCTGCAACGACGCCAATAACCAACGCCTTTGTTTTTTCCGAGGCAAACAAAATCTTGCCATTCTCATTATCTTTGATTACTACTGTAAAGCTCATAATTATTACCTTCCTAAAATTTTATTCGTTTGAATTAAGTATTTAATATCTCCGTGCCGGTCTGACGGCGGTATTGTAGCGCTTGCAGGCTCTGCGTAGTTCTTCCTTGCGCTCTTTTCTTTCTGCGACAGCCTCAATAATAGCCGTGATGCCGATCACACCGAGGAACACGATCGCTCCCCAAAAGCCAACGTAAAGCATAAAATCCAAGTCCGCCGCTTTGTCGATTAATAAGTACATTTTTATTTCTCCTTGAAATTTAATTTCAGATACTCGTCGGGGTGTTGCGCATAATAAAGGCTCATCGTTTCCCCGATCTTCTGTGCCATTCTTTTCGTCTGTTCGGGGGTGAGCTTTTCGACCTGCACGCCACCCACGTAAAACGTATATGTAAGTTTCTGCTGCTTTGCCATCGTTCACCCTCCTTCCGGGTTTACTTCATACTATGCTTCTTCCGTCTCGCTTGACACGTCGAGAAGCGACGGGAACAACCTCACGGCGTCCTCAAAATTATCGAGAGGAAAATCGCAGAAGCTATCGCCCTTGATACCAACCAGGAGTATCGGTCCGCAGAAATCAACCCCGCAAATGCTGCAGTTATGCGGCAGACCGAGCAGTCTTCCCTCCTCGTTGCAGATCACAACCATATCATCTGCGAAAGTCACCGTCTCGATATACCCGCCGACGATCGACTGTAGCCCCTCGAGAGTGTTCGGCACAAAGGTCTCGTAAGCCTCGTGCCCGGGGCTCTTGTAAATAGCGTAAATTGTTTCGTTTTTCATTTTGTCTCCTTTCACTTGACAAATATAATAATTTGTGGTAAAATAGGAGTGCAGACAAGAGTGATTTATCCCTGCACCCCGACCGTAATGTGCGCCAACACATTGCGGTCTTTTTCTTTTTTCATTGCTTCCTCATTCCCCCCTTGATTTTTAATCATCTCCGTGTCTTTTAAGACACGTGTTCTGCAAAAAAAATTGCCATAGGTGAAGTCAGATCCAAACAAGTAATGATTTTTTGAATCTCACTTTGTGTAAATTCAGAAAAACCGTTACACTTTCTATAGAAAGAAGAACGGGAAATTTTCAAAATTTTGCACATTTCTCCTATGGATATTCCTTTTTTTCGCATTTCGTACTCAAGTAAAGCTTTGTTCATAATCTTTGCCTCCTTTCGTATTGTGTCTTTTAGGACACGTTTATCTTACCACAAAAATCAGGACTTGTCAATACCTTTTTTGTCTTTTGCGAAACTTTTTTTGCTTTTTTTCAAAAAGTGTTGCAAAAAGGACACAAATATGATATAATGGAGGCACAATCAACGAAGGAGACAAAACTATGTCTACTATGTCAATGGCTGATAGAATAAAGGAATTAAGAAAAGAGCGTCAAATGACGCTGGAGGAAGTTGCAAAAATAGTTGGCGTTGGTAAAAGCACTGTACGTAAGTGGGAAACCGGTATGATCGCCAATATGAGGCGCGACAAAATCGCAGCACTCGCTACCGCGCTTGGGACAACTCCTGCTTACCTTATGGGCTGGGAAGATACTCCAAACGGCGAAACTTCAAGTCGCTTCTTACATTCTATGGAGAACTATTCGCTCGCTTCTTCGATCCTCGCCGAAATTCGCCCCGTCACAAAGAAAAGACTCCCCGTGCTCGGCAACGTAGCCTGCGGAGAGCCTATATTCGCAAACGAGGAGCACGAAACGTATATCGAAGCCGATGCCGACGTTCGCGCCGACTTCTGCCTCACCGCAAAGGGCGACTCGATGATAAACGCACGCATTTTCGACGGCGACATCCTCTTTGTCAAAGCTCAGGACACCGTCGATGACGGCGAGATCGCCGTGGTCCTGATCGATAATGAAGCGACCGTCAAGCGCGTATACTATGATAAAGAAAACAACATTATAACTCTCGTCCCCGAGAACCCGACCCACAAGCCCCTCCGCTATACCGGCGAACAGCTAAACCAGATCCGCATCCTCGGTAAGGTGATCTCGGGACAGTATACAGTAGAATAAAAATCACTTCGGGTATTTTAGGTATTAACAATGATAGTATTCGATATTGTGTTAGCGTTGTTAGGTGCAATAGGTGCATTTAACATAGGCGCCGGTATATTGTTTACTCTCGAAAAGATAATAGAAAGAAAACTCAAGCCGCGCTGGTTTTACATATATATTATTTTAACGGGACTTGGTCTTTGGGCATTGCAAGAGATTTTGGAAAAAGCTTCATAAAGAATAACACTCACAGAAAGGAGCGCCAATGGAATATCATAAACTAACCAAAATAGCCGCCGCATATATCCGCGTCTCGGACGAACGTCAGGACGAATACTCGCCCGACTCACAGCTCAAGAAGATCCGCGAGTATGCCGCCCGAGACGGATATTACATACCCGACGAATACGTTTTCTACGATGACGGCATCTCTGGAAGAAATACAAAGAAGCGTAACGACTTCAACCGTATGGTCGCTATGGCAAAAGAAAAAGACCACCCATTCGAGGTGATCTACGTATGGAAATTCTCCCGTTTCGCACGTAATCAGGAGCAGTCTATCGTATATAAAAACCTCCTCCGCAAAAAGGGCGTTTCCGTCGTTTCGGTCTCCGAGCCTATCCCCGAGGGACCTTTCGGCGCGCTTATCGAGCGTATCATAGAGTGGATGGACGAATTCTATTCAATCAACCTCTCCACCGAGGTAACAAGAGGTATGACCGAAAAAGCCTCCCGAGGAGAGCCTACCTGCGCACCGCCCTACGGCTACGTGATGAAGGAAAAGAAATACTATCCCGACGAGGAATCCGGCGCCGCAAACATAGTCCGCGAGGTATTCCGCAGATACGCAGACGGCGAGGGACACCGCGCGATCGCAGC
>JAZNBZ010000142.1:0-2871 GCA_045587285.1 Candidatus Flemingiibacterium sp.
GCTTTCGCCATCGGGTCAGAACTTACCTGACAAGAAATTTCGAGAAATTTGCCGTGCACGTCTTTAATATGGCGGAGAAGGTGGGATTCGAACCCACGTGAGCTTTCACGCTCCTAACGCGTTAGCAGTGCGTCCTCTTGACCGGACTTGAGTACCTCTCCGTATACAGCCGCTTTTCAGGCGGACGCACTTTCGGGAAATCCCGTAGCGGCGGCTCCGCAGGGAGAAAAGCGGCTAATGACACCGCAAGTGAACGCCAACCCAACAAGGGTAGGTATTATTATCGGTGTCTGACCAAGCACCGCAGCCCAAGCTACCTGCTTACGGCAGGACCCGAGCCGCAGTGCCTTTAACAAGATACGATTTTTAATTCAGCCGTGCGGACTTTCACCGCATCACTCCCGTCCCTAAAACGGGCGCGCCTTATGGCGCCAAGCCGTAAGTATTCGGAAACGAAATGTTGGTTGCTGTTCGTATCTTTAGACAAGATGTTTTTTGGTCGAACTCCGCGGCACCGGAAAGAAGCGCCGTTCGTTCGTGAGAGTTGCTGCGGTAAACATCTTTACCTCCCCACGGCGTTGCCGCCGTGCTTTCACGGGAGTGCAAGGCGCATTATGTCGGGCTATGAACCCGCCGGCCAAAGGAATCTAACTCCTGCGTCTAATTCTTTTGCTGTCTGCGCCTTTCGTGACTACAGTTTACCACCTTTTTCCTCGTTTTTCACGGAAAAAAAGCTGCGAACTCTGTAAAGCTCGCAGCTAAAAGTATGTTTTTTAGGTTAAATTGCAGTTTTTTTGGCGTGTTAAGCGTTCTTTTATCAGATTTACAAAATGCTCCGGCGCTTCCGCCTTAACCATCGGTCCAAACGAAAGCACGCGAATAACAAGCTCCGTTTCATCGTCGCGGTCGTAGTTCACGGTAAGGCGGTAATGCGTACCGTCTATCCTCTCCGCGCGCTTCTCAAAATGAGCGAAATGGAGCATCACACGCTCGAGCGCATTTCGCTCGTCGGTTACGCTCAAAACGAGACTTTTCATCACGGGCGGGCGAAGCGGTACGTTTGAGAAGTCGCTGCCGTTATAGTGTCTGACGCTCGTAATGCGCGCGAGGTTTATCGTGCCTCCGTATTTCACGCCCGACGTGATAAGTCTGAATTTGTCATCCTTTTCGGAATATTCAAGGCGCTCGGGTATGATGTTCATATCAACGTTTTGACTCTTGCGGTTTAGCATTTCAATATGTAGCGGCTGACGGTCGCGTATCGCCGCGAGGATCATACGGAACCGCTTGATGTATCCCTCATCCTCAAAAGGATCACCGTCCGCGTACTTATCATATACGTAATAATCCTCTGCGGTGAAAAGCGGCTCAACGCCATCAAGCGCGCTAAAATCAACGCCAAACAGCTTGATTCGCGGATCGAGCGAAATAGCCTTGAGCCACTGCTTTTCAACGTTCGTGAGCGGCATAGTCGGCGTGTGCTCGATAGGAGTCGTAAGATCGGGGTGTACGAGCTGCCATTTCTCGCTTTTCAGCGACGGAAGTATCGTTAGCATACTTTCACCGAACGCATACTCCGAAACGCAGCGCGCAAGCTCCTTCTCGTCGGCTTCGCCCGAGAGCAGCTTGCCGATAATACTCGCGACGGCGTTGTAGTAAGCCGAATAAAGCTCGCTGAATATCATTTTGCCGCCTCCTAGTCTATACCGTACATACGGTACATTTCTTCAATATCACGCCTAAACTGATTTTCGATCGTTTTATTTGAAAGCTTCATATCGGTGATACGGCAGATGAACGTTCGCATCCACGGCACGAGCTCGGACGTATCGTAAACGTCCGCGACGAAGCGGTAGGTAAGCTCGTCGATCTTCTCTACCCTCCCGACACGCTTTTCGCGTTCAAGTCTTTCAATAATAAAATCCTCGTGCGGTTCTATCTCTACCGTAAATTCTACGTGCTCCGCAGCACCGTCCTTTTTCGTCGCCACGCCCCATATTTTCGTCTGCATATTGTCAAGCATCGCGCGAAGCTCGTCAAATCTCGGCGTCGGTTCTTCAATTTTCACGTCCGACAGATAGTCTATGCGAAAAGAATTTATGCAGTTAAAATCGGGGTGGTACGCGAGCAGGTGCTGCCTGCCGCTCTGCACGCTGACGTAAATGCGCAGCGGAATAATTCTGTTTTCTCGCGGCTCTTCGCTTCTGCGGCTGTGATTGAGGACGGTGACCGTGCATTTTTTGCGCATAGCCGTGAACAGCGATGCAAGAACTCCGCTATCCATAGCAGAGGTTATGTAGTGATGCTTGAAGGTGAATTTATCCTCGTGCGATTCCTCTTTATCAAGTAAAAACGAACCGATAACACCGCACGGTGCGACCTCGGAGTAAAAATCAAGCGCATCGCAGACGCCGTCTGCCCCGACGCTTTGTGCACGGCGGTAAAGCATCTTCTTTCCCTGCTTTTCCGAAACGATAATTCCCTCTTTTGCGTACTCTTTAAGTTTTTTGCGAACCGTTGATTCGTCAAATACCATCGGCTCGTCAAATGCCGAGAGGTATTTTTCATCCGCTAGCTCTATTATCTCGGGAAGCGACAGAACGATATCCGGTGAGTGCAAAATATCGAAAAGAATAAAGTGAAGCGTAATATCGCCGTCGGTGAAGCTTTTAGCCTTCCACGCCTTGTAAAACGGATTGTGCTTGCTGCTTCGGCTGTCGATTGAGATAAAAACGTTCTTGCCCTCGGGCGTGCGCACGAAGCCCATATGATCGCCGAGCCAGCTTTCTATACGGCGGCGCTCGTCGTCGTACGAGCGTGCGCTCTTTTGGCTGTATTCGTCGCGGCTCTTGAAGAAGTCGGAGGCCAAGC
>JAZNBZ010000143.1:0-3386 GCA_045587285.1 Candidatus Flemingiibacterium sp.
CTCCTTTTAGGGGGCTTAGCCAAGAGGTGGAGAGGGTCCAAAGGGGGGGGGAGGAGCTGTCGGCGACTGAGATAGTCCCTCCCCCCCCTTTCCGTCCTCCCCGACCGCGCAAGGCGCGCTAGGACAAAGCCGAGCGGTACGCGCTCGTTGGCGGGCGACCAATGGTCGCCCCTACGGTAAGGGGGCAATATTCGCGCAGAGCGCGAGGTTATACGACGGGTTATCGCTCGCAAACGGGAGGTCGTGGGCGCCGTCCCCTACCGAGGGGGGTAGCCGCGCGCGAAGCGCGAGGTCAACGCGAGCGGTATGCGTTCGTATAGGTCGGGAGGCTATGCGAGCCGACGGCTCGCATACCGCCGAACACACTCGGCGTCAATATGTGCTGTTTTCGCCAGCGCCTATTGACATTTACTAACAAATTTGCTATAATATTAACGAATTATTTATATTTATGGAAGTACACAGCTATGAGCATAAAGCATAAAATAGTATGGCATCTTCTCCGCCCACCGGTGGCGTTATTTCTAAAAATCAAGTTCGGGTACACGTCCTGCCGCGTCAAGTCGCGCGACCTGCCCGAAAACTACATAGTTCTCGCAAATCACGCGACGGACTTCGATCCGCTTATGGTCGCAACGTCCTTCCGCCGCCAGATGTACTGCGTCGGCAGCGAGCATATCTCGCGTTGGAAAATAGCGTACCCGATAATAAAATTCCTTGTCGATCCGATAATGCGTAAAAAGGGTATGAGCGCCTCACACGCCATCATCGACATTCTGCGTAAGCTAAGGCACGGCGAAAACGTGCTTATGTTCGCCGAGGGCGTGCGCACGTGGGACGGTGTCACCTGCCCTATCGCGCCGACCACGGGACAGCTTGTCAAAAAGGCAGGCTGCGGACTCGTTACGTATAGGCTCGTCGGCGGATTTTTCATCTCGCCCGGCTGGTCAAAGCACACCCGTCGCGGATACTGCCGCGGTGACGTCGTGAATATATATACAAAGGAACAACTCGCCGCTATGAGCGTCGATGAGATAAACGAGGCTATCGTGCGCGACCTCCACGAGGACGCGTACGCGCGTCAGCTCGCCGCTCCGAAAAGGTACCGAGGTAAGGGACTTATGGAGGGCATCGAAAGCTTACTCTTTATCTGCCCCGAGTGCGGAAGGCTTGAAACGATCACCGCGCGCGGCAACGAAGCGAAATGCTCGCACTGCGGTATGACGCTCACTATCGACGAGTACGGTATGCTGTCGGGCACGCGCTTCAAAACCGTTCGCGAGCTGTCCGATTGGCAGCTTGAATACGTCGAAGGCTCCGCAAGGAACGGCGAGGCGTACACGGCGCGCTCTGCGACGCTTATCGCCATTGACGAAAGCGAAAACGAGATAGCGCACGGCAAGGCAACCTTCGACGCGGGCGGAATTACGGTCGGCGATTTTCACGTGGACACGTCCGCGATAAGCGATATGGCGTTCCACGGACGTCGCAAGGTCGTGTTCTCCTCGGGCAAGGACTACTACGAGCTCGTACCCGACGACGGAGTAAACGTCATAAAATTCGTGTGGCTTTACAGAGAGCAAAAACGGTTGGAATCGCTCGAAGCAGCGAGCGTTCAATAAGAAAGGCAGGTTTAAAATATGGATTTTTCATCGGCTAACACGGGACTCTGGGCGCCCATAATTCAGATAGGCATCATAGCGTCGCTTATGATGCTGTCGAACGTCCTCGTCAGAAAGGTGCCGTTTATTCGCAAAACTCTTCTGCCGCTTTCCGTGCTCGCAGGATTTATACTTCTTATCCTTCGCACCGCGGGAATAGTCAATATGAGCGCAGAATTTCTTGAAACGCTCACCTATCACGCACTCGCGCTCGGCTTTATCGCTATGGCTCTGCGCGTTCCCGAAAAGTCGTCCGCATCGTCAGCGCTCACGGGCGCGAGAAGCGGTGCGCTTATAGTCAGCACGTATCTCGTTCAGGGTATTATCGGACTTCTCATCTCGCTCGGCTTCGCCTACACCGTAAAGCCCGACCTTTTCAAAGCGAGCGGTCTTTTGCTCCCTATGGCGTACGGTCAGGGCCCCGGTCAGGCTAACAACGTCGGCACGACCTACGAGGCGCTCGGCTTCACGGGCGGTCACACGTTCGGTCTTTCGCTCGCGGCGGCAGGCTATCTCTGCGCGTGCGTAGTAGGCGTCGTTTTCCTTAATATTTACAACAAGCGCGGCTCTATAAAGCGCCAGAAGGACAAGTCCGAGCTCTCCGGCTCCGTAACGCTTGACACCTTCCAGCACAACGGCGAGATACCGATTGCCGAATCCGTTGACAAGCTTTCGGTGCAGTTTGCGCTCGTTGCTATAATTTATCTCGTGACCTACCTCATTACGTGGGGCATCAGCTTGCTTCTTGAGGCTCTAGCGCCCGGCGTTGCCGCGACGGTATCCACGCTTCTTTGGGGCTTTAACTTCATCATCGGCTCCGTCGTCGGTATGGGCTGCCGCGTGCTGTTCAAGCACCTTCGCTCGACGAAGCTTATGACTCGTCAGTATCAGAACAACTACCTGCTCTCGCGTATCTCCGGACTTGCGTTCGACCTTATGATCATCGCGGGTATCGCAGGCATAAACATCGACGATCTTTCGGGACTCTGGGCGCCGTTCGCGCTTATGGCGGTGCTCGGCGGAATAGTCACGTTCATCTACCTTCGCTTTATGTGCAACAAGCTCTATCCCGAATATGAGAACGAGGGCTTCTTCTCGATGTACGGTATGCTTACGGGAACGATAAGCTCGGGCGTACTCCTGCTTCGCGAGATCGACCCCGATTACAGCACTCCCGCGGCTAACAATCTCATCACGGGAAGCTCGTTCGGCATAATTTTCGGCGCGCCGATGCTGCTGCTTATCAGCCTTGCCGCGCAAAGCACGCTTATGTGCTTTATCACGGTGGGTATACTTGCCGTATACCTCGTCGCGCTGCTCGTATTTATGCTCGCGAGGAAAAAGAAATAATCGCTTACAGCGTTCTCGAGAGAGGGCGCTGTTTCTTTGTTTTCGCGCTCTGCACGAAAACGCAACCCCCTCCGTAGGGGGGCGGCGCCCCGTTTGCGAGCGCGTACCGCTCGCGTTGACCTCGCGCTTTCGCGAACGCTACCGCCACTCCGGTAGGGGACGGCGCCCACGACGTCCCGCCAACGAGCGCATACCGCTCGGCTTGACCTCGCCGCCTTTCGGCGGCTCGGGGGAACGAAAAGGGAGAGGGAGTCCCTCAGTCGCCGGGACTCCCTCTCCCTTTTGAACCCTCTCCTACTCGGCTCAAATATATGTAAAAGGGAGCCTTATCACCTCGCCCCAGCTCGGAACTTCGTACTTCCGTAAGCTTCGTAC
>JAZNBZ010000144.1:0-4047 GCA_045587285.1 Candidatus Flemingiibacterium sp.
AAAGTATTATTCCGTCGGTGTCGGGCACAAGGAATTCAAAGCCGACAAATTCAATGACGAGGATTACTATGTCCTCACCCTTGCCGCGATTGCACGGGAGCTTTGGCGAGAGCGCATCATCGAAGCCGACGTCTATATTGCGGCAGGTCTGCCTCTTACTTGGGTAAGTGAGCAGAAAACCGAGTTTAAGAACTATTTGCTCCAAAACAGCGAGGTAGTATTTACCTTCCGGGAGGTGGAATACCGCATCAACATCGTAGGTGCGGAGATTTACCCGCAGGGGTTCGCCGCCATCGTCAACAATCTTCCGAGCTTTACGGGCGTTACGATGCTTTGCGATATTGGAAACGGCACGATGAACCTGCTCCGTATCGTCAACAAGAAACCCGATGCACAGAGGATGTTTACCGAGAAATACGGCACTCACCAATGCGCTCTTCTTATCCGTGAGGAAATGATGAAGGTACACCACGCAAGCCTTGACGACGCTATCATTATGGAAATCTTGAAAAAAGGCACGGCAGACATTGACGGTGCATATCTTGAAACGGTAGTAAAGACTGCCAAGGCGTACACGGCGGGTATCTTCCGCCGTCTGCGCGAGCACGAATACGATCCCAAGCTGATGAAGCTTTATGTTGTCGGTGGTGGCGGTTGTCTTATCCGCAACTTTGCCGATTACGATGAGAGCCGCGTGACCGTCAACGACGATATTTGTGCTACCGCCAAGGGATACGAACGTATGCTTGAGATGCAACTTCTCCGTGGCGGTGGACGCGTATGACAAAGCGGTTCAGCCTGCGCTTTAATTTAGATAATGAAGCAGAGCGCAGGGCTTGGGAGCATCTGCAATCCGTGACAGACTCAAAGAACAAGGCGATTATCTCTGCAATAAACGCTTACTTTGAAACGGACGGCAATTTCGAAAAGATAATACGGGAAACTATCAGAGAGTGCCTAAAGGATATATCCGTAGCGCAAGCGGTAGCGGACAAACCTACCGAGGAAATATCCGAGGATGAAAACACCCTTATGGACTCTCTCGATATGTTTCTGTGAGTGGCATTATTGTGATGCCGCTTTTTGTTATCTCAAAACAAGTGGCGGCATCACTTTGGCATTATGTAATTTTAGGAGAAAATTATGATATGAAACGAATACGAGAGAACGAAGAACGGCAGCTCTTATCTTCAAAAGATATGGAGATACGAGTGTCTTACACCGTAACAAGCAGGACGTTTGTGTGCCAAACGTCGCCCCGCCACAAGGCTTTTGTGGCAGAGATTTTAGGGGATGCCCCTAATACCCCGAATGAAAGGATGGTTTTATGAAAAAAGAAGATATTAGAATCGTTGCCCGCGTAACGAAAAAGGAAAAGGAGCGTATCAACTCCATAGCCGAAAATTGCGGGCTAAGCACAACAGAATATATCCGTCAGAGAGCGTTGGGATTTGAGCCGAGATCGGTTCCGCCTGACGCTCTTTTTGCTTTCTGCGAGAAATTGGACGTACTCATCGAGCCACCATTCTCAGCAGAGGTTAACGTGGCGGCGCTCGCATTACTGAGGGATATATCCGACACATTGATTGCGCCGAGAAAGGAGAATATGAGAAAATGGCAACCACAGGATTCTGGCCCGTCAAAGGACGGTTGAAAGAGGTTATCGACTATGCGAACAATCCCGACAAGACCACCGCCAAGGAATATCTTGACGAGGACTTATATGCGGCGATTCGCTATGTAGAGAATGACTCTAAAACCGACCACACGGCATTTGTTACGGGTATCAACTGCTCCAAGCACAATGCCTATCACGAAATGATCGCCGTCAAGCGCCGTTTCGGTGAGCGCGGAAAGAATATCGCCTATCACGGATACCAAAGCTTTGCCGGGGGAGAGGTCACACCCGAAGAAGCGCATCAGATCGGCGTGGAAACCGCTCGAATGATGTGGGGCGCAAAATACCAAGTGGTCGTCACCACGCATCTCAATACCGATAATATTCACAACCATTTCGTAATCAATAGCGTTTCCTTTACAGATGGGAAGAAATTCCGCAACAGTATTGGCGACCGCTTGGAGCTTAGAAAGATCTCCGACGAGATATGTGCCGAGCGAAGCAAATCGGTTATAGAGAGCCACAAATTTTATAGCAACAAGAAGGCGTATTGGGCGCAGAAGGCAGGTCACGTTACCCATCGAGAAATGCTGCGACGCGATGTAGAAGAAGCATTATCACAATGCATTAACCATATTGAGTTTGTAGCATTTCTCAAAGCGCTTGGATACACCTTCACGCGAGATTTCAATTACGAGCACCCCTCTGTTATTTCATCGGGGTGGTCGCGCTCCGTTCGTCTTAGTAGCTTGAATGAGAAATATACGAAAGAAAATCTCTTTAAGCGTTTTCGTTGGAATCACGATCGAATGGAGCAGATCAAATACCGACCGCCGAAAATGAAGCGTAAGCCTATGCTTGATTTTGAACGTCAAATGCGAGAAGCGGCACAAATGGACGGGCTTCAACTCTTGTTTGCCATTATCGTTGAGATGTTTAAGATCTGTACGGGCAATAACGTACAAGAAGCGGATAGCCGCCCCGTATCTCCGATGATACGAACCGAGGCATCGAAAGCCGAGAAATATATGGAAGAATATTGGCTCTTGCGCGACAACTTTATCGAGTCGCCGCAGGAGCTTTTGTCATTTCAGCAGAACACGGCGGCTCGTATTGCCGAGTTGGAGCAGAAACGCTACGAATTACGCTTACGGCTCCGCCGCGTGAAAACGCCCGAGGAAGAAGCATCACTCAAAGAACAATGCAAGGAGCTGACAAAGGAAATGACTCCCTTGCGCAAGCAATTAAAGATTTCTCTGCGCATCGAGCAGCACACCCCACGTATCAAAGAATTGCTTGATGCCGAGCGAGAAATCGAACTGAAGAACAACGGACTAATACAAAAGAAAGATAAAACAAGAACGAGGTAAAATGATATGAAAAACACGAAAAATATATTGATTGGGAAATTACACGCATTTGAAAATCACCCTTACAAGGTTCAGGACAACGAAGAAATGGAACGTCTTTTCGAGAGCATTCGCGAGCACGGAGTGCTATCTCCGATTATCGTTCGCCCCAAGGAGAACACCGAAGATGAATACGAGATCATATCCGGTCACAGACGGGTTATGGCGAGCAGAAAGGCAGGGATTGCGGAAATCCCTGCCTTAATCGTTTCTCTCGACCGTGACGCGGCGGCAATCGTTTTGGTGGATAGCAACCTCCACCGTGAGCATATTCTACCGAGCGAAAAAGCCTTTGCTTACAAGATGAAAGCGGATGCAATGGCACATCAAGGTTGGCGGTCTGATTTAACTTCGTGCCAAGTTGGCGCGAAGTTGAGCACCGACGAGCAAATTGCCTCCGATACAAACGAAAGCGCAAGACAAGTTCAACGCTATATCCGTCTTACAAACCTTATCCCCGAAATTCTTGAATATGTGGACGAGGGGCGCATTTCATTTACTCCTGCCGTGGAGCTTTCCTATCTGAACGAGCAAGAGCAATACGATCTCTTGGAGCAAATGGGGATTAATGATTGTACTCCGTCGCTCTCGCAGGCTTGCCGCTTCAAGAAGATCAGCTATGAGCAGGGCTTGACACCCGAAATCATTGCCGAAATTATGAGCGAGGAAAAGGCAAATCAGAAGGAAATGTTCAAGGTGCCGATGGAGCGTATCAGAAAGTATATCCCGAAAGGCAATGCAAAGCAAACCGAGGACTTCGTACTCAAAGCCTGCGAGCATTATTACAAAGTCCTTCAGCGCAAAAAAGAGCACTGCTTATAAGGAGGACTGCCTATGACCAAACGCAAAAAGATCGACGTTGCACTCCCCGAAGAACTGCTCAATTCCTTTGCCAAAGCCTTAGTGCCCGAGATACGCGCGTTTTACGACAGCGACGAGGGCAAAGCCTACTTTGAAAAGTGGCTCGCAAGGCACCCCGAATACCAGAAACAACCACCCGACGCCCCCGCGTCGGGTGGT
>JAZNBZ010000145.1:0-9738 GCA_045587285.1 Candidatus Flemingiibacterium sp.
CCACCTCCCTCCCGGAGGGAGGCTTGAGGTTGATTGTCGGTAGACCTACAAAGGGAGAGTCTCCGCGCAGCTGGCAGACCGTACAAGTGCGTTCTACGCATAGCGAGGATAATAGGGCTATGCCCGCATGTGAAAAACCACCCGCTTGGCGGGTGGATGTTTATTCTATCCGTCTTTTCGACAAAATATTGCTTTTTCAGCCAATCTGTGATACAATGTATATGTTATATAATCCCGAAGGAGCATATCAATATGAAAATCAAAAAAACGTCGGAGCTTTTTTGGCTCTTTGGAGTAATATTTCTCGCACTCGGCGTTGCAATATGCAGTAAAGCAGACCTTGGCGTGTCAATGATAGCCGCACCCGCATTCGTCGTGCAGGAGGCGATCGCACCGCTTTGGAGCGGATTTAGCATAGGCACGACCGAGTACGTAATTCAAGGCTTTATGCTTATTCTGCTCTGCATCGCGGTACGCCGCTTTAATTGGCGCTACCTTCTCGCCTTCGCCGTTGCCGTTATCTACGGCTACACGTTCGATTTCTTTGCGTGGGTGCTTGCGCCGGTGTCCCTCGACGCCGTGTGGCTTCGCTACGTAATGCTTATCGTCGGAGATATCGTGACCGCGTTCGGCGTTGCGTGCTTTTTCCACACGTATATGCCGCTTCAGGTGCACGAACTGTTCGTTGCCGAGATCGCATCGAGATTCGGTATTGGCATCAACAAGGTCAAGCGCGCGTTTGACGTTACCCTGCTCGTCGTTTCACTAACTCTCGCGTTCTCGCTGTTTGGCGACGCGCGCTCGTTCGACTGGTCCGCGATATACTACACGAGCTTCCACAGCATCGGACTCGGCACGCTGATAACAACGCTTATCAACTCGCCGATAATCGCGCTGATGAGTAAGCTTATAGACAAAATATCCGAGCCGACCGCGATGTTCCCGAGGCTTGAAAAAATATTGAAGCGCGATTAAAAAACCGCCGTCACGACACCGTGACGGCGGCTATTTTTACTCCGACGCGCCCTTCCCACTCGCGTCAACAATGCCCTCGCCGACTATGTACGCGATGAGCGTCGCACCTGCCATAATAATGGCGGTCACCTCTGCGGCAGTGGATTCGCCCACGCCGAAGCCGACCATAAGCGCGGTCACGAAACCGACAACCGCCACCCAGAACTTACGCGACGTAAGCTTGCGCTTCCAATCAATTTTCATATGTACCTACCTTTCTATATCTTCTTTTTCGATTTTCAAGTTGTACCTTTTGAGAAGCTTGATGCGGTTCTCGTTCTTCGCCTTCCAGAAGTAGAAGCCCGTCGCCGTAGCAAGCTCGCCGAATATCGCCGGTATCAGATACGCGAGCGGTGACGTGTCACCCGTGCGCCAAACGATCGCACAGGTGAACACCGTCACGCCGAGCGTAAGCAAAAACGCCGCCCAAAAGATGAATTTCGAGAACTCAATAAATATCTTCATACGCTGCCTCCGAGCTTGCGTATCAGATCAGGCAGATACCGCACCCTCTCGGCGTTCACACGCCAATATGCAGGCGTGTTGATAACGCCTGCCTTCACAAGCGAGGACAGCGCCATATCAAGCGATGCACTCGCCACCCCTGCCCGTTTGACCTTATCCGCCACGCGAACGATGAGCGTATCGAGATACTGCACGTCGTGTGAGTGATCGTACCAATATGCAGGCGTGTTGATAACACCTACCGCCGCTAACTTGTCAACCGCAACGCTTACGCCGTCGTACGTGCCGAGCACGTTTTTGATCCCGAGATATTCCGCCGCGTCGATATGCTTCGATCCAAGGCGGCACTCGAAATGCAGATGCTTGCCCGTGACCTGCCCCGTCGCGCCCTCGATGCCGATGACGTCGCCTGCCTTGACGCTCGCGCCGACATTCACCAAACGCTTGGCAAGGTGGCAGTAGTAAATCGTAACGCCGTCCGCGCCCGTGATAGCAACGTACTCGCCCCACTCCCACGTCGCGTTCGACTTATCCGTGACAATGCGGCTGCGCGCGACCTTGCCGTCCGCAGCCGCAACAACCTCGTCGCCTCCGATAGCTACTAAATCCACGCCACCGTGAAAGTGCCGCCAACCGTTTATCGGGTGTATGCGGTAGCCGTACGGCGACGTCAGGCGGCATTTCTGTGATTTAAACGGAAGCATATCAGACTGCCTCCATTTCAAGCGGAAGGTTGTCTATCGCCGCCATAAGCAGGTCCGCGTCGCCGTTTCCGCCGAGCTCATTGTGATAAAGCTCGTGCCATTTGTGCATCATCTTTCTGTCCTCCCACGTGATACTGCCGCTTTGTATCAGCTCCGTGCCCTGCCAGCGTATCAAAAAGAGCATCATATACCTAAGCGCCGTCGTGTGCGCGGCGGCACTTTGCCGCCTTTCGTCGCTGATTGCGTCCGCGCGCTGAATTTTGTATATGATAATACTCATTATCCCTGCCGCCACAGCCGCGCCGATACCGCCCGAAAGAAGCGCTATTAACGTTTCGCTCATTCGCTCACTTCCTCGCTCGCGAATATAGTCTCGTACTCCTCGCGCGTTATTTCGTGAAACCGTGACGCGTCCACGCCCTCGGCGAGGTATATCACCGTGCCGTACACAGTGCCGTCGGTGAGGATATACCCCTCTCTTGCTTCTATCGTTTCTCGCATACTATCCCCTCCTTTATATCAGCGATATCGTCCAATTTGAACGTGTGGCGATAAGGTCTTGCCACTCTGCGGAGCTTGCGCCATCGTTCGCGCCCTCAAGCTGTTCAAATGCATTGCTTACGGCGGTCTTGGAAAGCGTTATTTTGTAGCCGCTCGTTGTAGTTGACAGTGCGTTTATAATGCTAATTATGCTGTCGTGCGAAAGCTTCGCGCTCCACTGAACGTTAAATCCGTCGTAGCCTATAACGCCCTCAATTGCTATATTGACAAGGTTATAACACATAAAAATCGCATTGGAAAGATTTTGACTTCCGTCAGCCTTTAATATCAATTTATCAACGGTTACGACGCCTGCATTGGCAAACATATTAGTAAGCGCAGTTGCGCTCCTCGTATCAATTTCAGGAAATCTTGCAGGAGAGTTGTATCTCGTAAAATACGTGAAATTCGTGCATTTCGAGGTGTCAAGCTTTACACCGCTTTCCTCAAGCGCAAAGCTCAAATCAAAATTAGCACTCAACCACCCCGAGAACATATAGTCTGCTCGCGTTACGTTAAGGTCGTACTTTGGCTTAAACGCGCCCGTATCCCAACCGCCGCCGGCAAAAGCGTATTGATATTCGCTCCTCGTGCCGTTCTGCTGAAAAGCATCCCAAAAGCGGTCGTATTCTGCCTCTATGCCGTTTATTTCTCCGAGCATATAGCCCTCGTTCACACCCTTATCGTAAACGCTGTAAACCTCGCTTGCCATACCGTCGAGAGTGAGCAGCTCGGAGGTACCCATTCGATCGCGTATCGCGTCGGCTATCGCCTTCATTTTTTCATTAACGCTCATTACCACGCACCTCCGAGAATAGCCTCGTCAACGTACGCCTTTATTTCGGCCTTGTCCGCCTGCGTCCAGTAGTCCGTACCGCGGACGGGAGTGTAGCCGTCTGTGCCGTCCTTACCGCTTGCACCCGTTTCGCCCTGCGCCGAAACGCCCGTGTCAACGCCGCCGACGTACCAATGCCCGTCATCACCGATATGCGGTGCAACATCGCCTATAGCCGTAAGAAGCTGCTGCCACGTATCGGGCGTCGGCTCCTGCGAGATATCGCCCTCGTGCGCACCCGAATTGACCGTTTTAGGCGATGCCCAAAGCGTCGGACGGCGCTTGTCATCGCTCTCGCCGTACACGCCAACGAGAAGCGTACCGCTCTCGCAGAGCGCCTCCCACGGAATAACGCAGACGCCATCGACTATAAGCTGCTCAACTGCCATATTCTCGCGCTTGAACACCGCCTTTTTCGTGACGTACCCGTCCCACGCAGCATCGAACGTGAACTCGGCGATATGCGCGCCGCGTGCCCCGGCGACGAGAGTTTCGTTTTCCGTCGCGACTATTCTCGCGCCGTTTACGCTGTATTTCATAACCTCACCTCCTCTGAAATATTCCAGAACAATACAGTGTACCCTTTCATTTTTTCTTCTCCTTAAATCAGTGTGCAGGCGGCATACACCGCTTGCCGCTATCAGCATAGCATATTCAAAGCCTTCCGCGCGCGTCAAACACCGCCGTCCTTCGCTGCGTATTTACACAGCCTTTTCTGCCGCATATACAGCATATTAGTTGCTTGTGCCAAAAAATAAAAAAGCGCCGTCTATTGACAGCGCGCGGTGCGTTTGGTATAATATTACTATAAATCCACCGAAAGGTCATATTACGGCTATGATAACAACGCTCACTCTAAATCCCGTTTTCGACGTACACGTCACGCTCCCCGAGTTTCGTCTCGGACGCGAAAATTTAGCGGCGTCGCGCTCCACCGACGCAGGCGGGAAGGGCATAAACATTTCTCGCGTTCTGCTCTCGGCAGGGCTGAAAAGCACCGCTGTAGTAGCGCTTCCGCACGACGGCGGCGAGGAGTTCTCGTCCGCGCTTCGATGTGAGGGCATCGAGCCGCAGATAATTCCGTGCGGCGGACGCGTGCGCGAGAACGTCACCATACACACAGAGCGCGAGGAAACGCGCCTTTCCTTCAAGGGCTTCAGCGCCGACGCTTCCCTTCTTTCCAAAGTCGAAGCGCTTATCCCCGACGGCGGCATAGTAACCTTTTCGGGAAGCCTTCCCGAGGGCATTTCACGCGAGGACACCGAAGCGTTTCTGATACGCCTTCGCGAGCGCGGCGTGCGCCTCGTTATCGACTCAAAATCCGTCACGCTCGATATGATACGCAAAATAAAGCCGTGGCTTATCAAGCCAAACACCGAGGAGTGCGAGGAATACTTCGGCGTGCAGGACGAGAGCGGGCTTTGCGACACCGCGAAAAAGCTCCACGCAGACGGTATCGAAAACGTGATGATATCGCTTGGCGGCGATGGTGCCATACTCGCAGCAGGCGGTAAGCTCTACCGCGCGCACGTTCCGAAAATAGAGCCGCTTTCCACCGTCGGAGCAGGCGACTCGACCGTTGCAGGCTTTATCGCCGCAGACGGCAAATCGCCCGACGAGCAGCTCCGTCTTGCCGTATCGTACGGCACGGCGGCGTGTCTTGTGAGCGGCACGAAGCCACCGAAAATGGACGAGGTCAAACGCATATATGAGGCTGTACGCGTGGAAACGGTTGATATGTGATTGATAAGATGCCTCACTGTGCAAGCAAGCTTATGGAGCCTCGCCCTTTGGGAGAGGTGTCGCCGCAGGCGACGGAGAGGGCCCTCTCACCCGCTATCGCGGGAGCTCTCCCACAGGGAGAGCCTTTAACGGTTGAGTATAACCAAGAAAGCAGATAACCCAAAAGGCTATCTGCTTTCTTTTTTATCTTATATTCATCCACACGCACATATTCGTGGGACCGCGGTTCGCGAACGCCGCGAAGGGAATGAGCTTGAGGGTGAAATCCTCGAAATCGTCGGTGTAGCGTCTGTAGAGCGCGCCGTCGCCGACCTTTTTCTTTGCCTTTACCTCTGCGGTGTAGCCGCAAAGCTCCTCACAGTACGTCGCCTTCGCCGCGAAATCCTTGTCGATGAAGATGGAGTGGAGATTTTCACCGTTGTCAACGCCCTCCGCCGCCATAACGTACGGACCCATACAAACGGCAACCTTGCCGCAGTTTTCATACACGCCGACGTTGCTCTCCACTATAAACGGAGTCATCTTGAAATTAACGATTATCTCTCTGCCCGTAGCCTCGATGACCGCGTAGCCGTTCTCCATAACGTACGGCACGTTTATATCGAAATCGGTGCACCACGACGGAATTCTCACGTGAACGCGCTCTGCGCCGCCCGACGTGATCTTTACCTCGCCGCTTCTCGGATAATCGGTAACCTGCGACACGGTTATACCGTCTATCGCCGCGTGAGAGGACATAAACTGATTGACGAAAACGTCTCTGTTTTCGTACGCGTAAATATATCCCTCAACCGACGAGAGCACGCGGTTTAAGTTGGGAGGACAGCAGGACGTTTCGAACACAGCCTTTCTCTCGAAGGGCGCGTACTTGTCGCGCTCACCGAGGTGCGACACGGGAACGTCGTAGTTTTTGAGGTCGATCGCGAGGGGATTTTCGTAGAAGAAGGATCTGCCGTCAAGCGAAAGTCCTGACATCATACCGTTATAGAGGATACGCTCGATAAGGTCTGCGTATCTCGAATTATTATCAAAGAGAGCCATACTTTTAGAGAAGAACATAAGCGAGATCGCCGCGCAGGTCTCGGTGTACGCTCTGTCGTTTTTGAGGTCGTACGGCACGGTAACCTCCTCGCCGAAATGCGTCGAGCCTATACCGCCGGTTACGTACATTTTTCTCTCCACGATATCGTCGTAGATAGCACGGCACGCCTCGTAAAGCTCCTTGTCACCCGTTTCGTACGCGTAGTCGGCAACGCCCGTGTAAAGGTAGCAAAGACGAACGGCGTGACCTTCCGCGATACGCTTTTCTCTGATAGGAGTATCGCTCTGGAAGCATCTGCCCGTCTTATCCTCGACGCGCTTTCCGCGCTCCTCGATAAAGAAGCCTGCAAGGTCAAGATACTTTTTCTTGCCCGTAATGCGGTATGCACGCATAAGCGCAAGCTCGAGCTCGGGGTGACCGGGGGTTACGAATTCCGCAGACTTTTCCTCAACGAATATCTTTATAATAAGATCAACGTACTTCTCCATAAGGATAAGAAATCTCGATCTGTCGGTTGCAACGCAGTATGCAAGCGCCGCCTCTAAAAGGTGTCCCGCGCAGTAAAGCTCGTGCTTAAAGCGGTCGGTAAAGCGCTTGCCAGGCTCGACGACGGTGAAATACGTGTTGAAATAACCGTCCTCAGTCTGATGCTCCTCGATCTTATCAATAAGGCTCTCGACCTTCGCCTCAAGCTCGTCGTCTCTATGCTTTGCAAGTATGTAAGCCGCGCCCTCCATCCATTTTGCAACGTCGGAGTCCCAGAAGAAATGCGGTCTTAATGGCATACCCTCCTTCCAATTGCAGTCGAACGCATCAAAGCGTCCCGTTTCCTTGAAACGGTCGTACACCGCGTTTATGGTAACGAGTCTGTTAAGCTCCTGCTTGTCGTGCAAAAGTCCACCATCAAGGGTAACCTTCTCACATCCGATATGTTTCATAGCACTTCTCCTTTTTGCGTATTGACACGCGCCTTTTTTTATATTATAATAGAAATAGCTTCACATTACAAGTGAAAATAAATCTAAATATAGTGAGAATTTCCAACATGATAAAAATAAACGGAAGCGACAGCTTTGAATACGTAATGACCGGCGTTTTAAAAAGCGATGGGAATTGGTGCCACCCCAGACGCATAAAAGACTCGTACGAGATCATCTTTATGTACGACGGAGTCGCGTACGTCGGCGAGGACGGAGTTGACTACACGCTCTACAAGGACGACGTGCTTTTTCTCGAGCCGGGACGGGAGCATTACGGCATAAAGCCGTCGGGACAGGACGTTTCCTTTGCGTGGATACACTACTACACCGACCACGAGCCGTATAAAAACCTCCCCAAATGCTTTCGTGCAAGCGATCCGTACACGCTCAAAACGCTATTTTCGCAGTGCCTGCACGCGGCGAATACGCCGAGCTATCCGCCCGTCTGCGCGGACTATTACACCGCGCTTATCGCCGAGGAGGTGCTCCGCCTTTCCAAGACCAACAACGCGGCGCAAAGCTATCTTGCCGCGCAGATAAAGGATTTCGTAGACCTCAACACCGACGACAACCTATCCGTCGCCAACGTATCCGAGCATTTCGGCTATCACGAAAACCACGTAAGCCGTATCTTCAAGGCGGCGTATTCGATGCCGCTCAAGGCGTATATAACGCGCCGTCAGGTCGAGTACGCGCGCAATCTGTTAAACACCACGCTCTGTACCGTAGGGCAGATAGCGTCAATGCTCTCCTTCAAAAGCGAAAACCACTTCATAAAATTCTTCAAGTACCACACGAAAATGACGCCGAGCGAGTACCGCAACGCCTACACGGGCACGCACTCAAACAAGCGGTGACGCACGGCGAAAGTCGAATTTAATTCGCAAAATTGCTACTTGAAAACGTACACGGGATGTTATATAATAAAATTAGACTCTACCTCATAGAGTTTTTAATGTCGTTAAGTTAAGCAAACAAGGCTATATAACGCACAAAATTTCTTTCGTAGGGGCGCACTGCGTGCGACCGCGGGCGTTCAAAGAACGTCCCTGCCATAAATTTCACTTAATGACATTGATAGAGTTTAGGAGGACAATATGAACCACAAGAAAATTGCCGAGCTTGCATACGTTTCCCCCTCGACCGTTTCCAAGGCGCTTTCGGGAAGCTCCGAGATAAGCAAGGAGCTCGCCGACAGAATATACCGCATCGCCATAGATTGCGGTTACTTTGAGGAAAAGAAGAAACGCAGACGCAAATATACCAACAACGAATCTATGCTCGTTGCGGTTTTAGTCCCCGAGCTTCTCGGAAGCTACTACTCGGAAACCGTCACTCGCCTAAAAAACGAGCTTGAGGCAAAGGGCGCGGGCGTTGCAATATACGTCTACGACTTTGACCATACGAAAATGAACGACATTCTGCGAAGGATAGTTCTTCTCGGCGCGACCGACGGAGTTATAATTTTCGACACGCCCGAGCTTTCAATAGAGCCGAACATTCCCATAGTGTGTATCAAGGACGCAAAAAAGAGCAAGTACGATTCTATCGGCAATGATATAAGCGCCGTGATTAACGACTGTGTATGCTACTTAAAGGAGTGCGGTCACCGTGAGATCGGCTTTGTCGGCGAGCCGTACACACGCTATAAATACGACGCATTTGAAAAAGCACTATCAGAGAATGGGCTCGTGCTTAACAAGGATTTCGCACACATAGTAAACACACGCCTCGAGGCGGTAGGTGTCGAGGCAGCCAAAAAGATAATCGCCGCAAAAGAAAAGCCCACGGCGATAATTGCCGCGTACGACGTTATCGCGCTCTCACTCATACACGAGCTTACCGAGAGCGGCGTGCGCGTCCCCGACGACGTTTCCGTTATGGGCATCAACAATATTTCCGCCGCCGCGTACGCGCAGGTACCGCTGACTACGGTAGACCTTTTCTCAGAGGAGCAGTACCGCACCGCAGTACAGATGCTGTTTGACAAAATAGGTGCCGAGAGCGACGCGGTCAAGCACATAACCGTCGAGCACAAAATAATCGAACGCGCAAGCGTAAAAAAGCACAAAAAGGAGATAAAATGAACGCTTTAAAAATCGGTTGGGCTGAAGCCAACATAACCCCTGACAAAAAGGTTTCCCTCGTGGGACAGTTTGCCGAAAGAATTTCCGAATACGTTGAAAAGCCGCTCACCGCAACGGCTCTCGCTATCGAAAACGGCGACGAGCAGGTGATCTTCTGCTCGTGCGACCTCGTTAATGTGTCGCTTGCGCTCATTCGCGGTGTGCGCGAAAGGCTGTCTGCGGCAGACTGCGGCATTGATCCCGAGCGCGTTATTATGAGCGCAATACACACGCACACAGGTCCCGTCTACACGGGCTATATCAACGAGCCCACGAGAAACGAGGAGGG
>JAZNBZ010000146.1:0-35830 GCA_045587285.1 Candidatus Flemingiibacterium sp.
GTGATAAGGCTCACGCTTACCGTTTCTCCTCTCGTCGATAACAAGAGTAAAGAAAGCGTTTGCCGCCTGATGGATCTGAGGATATTGCTCCTTGCTAAATCCTATGTAGTGTAAGATGGGAGCTTTAAGCGCTCCGAGTAAAGCTTCGTTGTAATTCATCGTATTACCTCCTTATTCAGCTTCTTCGACAACGATGTCGTAAGCTTCACCTTCATGCCTCATAGTGTATTCGAGAATTGCATCCTCTGAAGGACGGAAGGTATAGCTGTAACTACCCTTAGTTACGAGAGCGCAACGGTTTATCGTAAACATACGGTTGCCGCTGTCCTCCTCAGTGCAGAAAAATTGCAGACGGAAATCGCCTTTGACCTTGAATGAGAGTTTATACCACTTCTCTCCCTTAAGATGAGCAACAACGTTTGAACCGTTCTCACCTGTTATTTTTGTAATTAATGCTATGTTATTCATTATATTTTCCTTTCTTAATATGCTGCTCGCATTTGCTGACCGTACACCCAGATTTCACGAGTATCGGTTTTCGCTGTAATTTCGATAAACCAGTTACTCGGTGGAGTTGAGTACGCTGAATACGATATAGTCATCGTTAGCGGTGCGGTTATTGAAATCTGTACATTGAACTCATCATCATAGTCCGAGTCGGCAACGTCATCAAACGCATAGTATATTGCTTCCGCACCTTCTTCCCCGAACGGATTATCAGAGGAAATAACCATATTGGGATAACCGCCGCAGTTTACACTTTCAGGAGGCGCAATATGAATAAACGCTTTAAGTGTGTTTTCCGCAACCTCGGTAAACGTAAACGAGCGATAAAGTGGTGACCACGGATCGTCGTTATTATACTCAAATTCCTGTATCGGAACCGAATAACAAGAACATGAACCGCCAGACGAACCTCCACCTCCACCGCCTTCGGGAAGCGTGATCCTTGTCATTTCTTCATCGTTAAGATTTTTGAAAATGAGTACGTTATTCGATAAGGTCGGAGCCTTGACAGCCGATTTCTTAATTGCCTCGTCGGCATTTCCGCGAGAAGTAGCCTCGTTGTTTATGCGTGTACCGAGCTCTGTGTCTGCGTTCTGTCTTGTTGAAGCCTCGCTCGAAACGGCGTTCTTTACCGCCTGAGTAGTAGGCGGTACGGAGAGCTGCTCCGAATTCGTTGTATTAACGTTTGTAGTCCACGCAGGGAGCGTTAAATCCCCGAGCGGTACTCTTACCTCACTCTCTACGCCTTCGTGCGTTCTGAAGGAAAATACGATCTCGTTATTGGCTTCGTCAAACCTTACGTTCGTCAGCATCGACATAAGGATAAGGTCGATGGTGGTGTATCTTCCCGAAAGAGTTTCAAATGTTATCTTTCCCGTAGTCTCATCATACGTAGGAATACCAACGGCGAGGTCTTTTATCTCGTTATCAGCCGTTTCTCTTGCATTACTCTCTATGGAAATAAGAGTTTGCATAGACTCACCGATTCGAGTTTCAACAGCCGCAACATCGTCGGTTATCCTCTGACCGAGCGCCGTGTCAGCGTTTTCGCGAGCTGTTGCTTCTTCACCAAGCTCCTCCGCTAAGTTTTCTGCGAGACTGGTTACGATATTCGAAACGAACGTGTATACAGCTTGTGCGGTGGGCGGTGTGTCGGGATCACTCGGATTTGAAACGTTAGTTACCCAAGATGGCGGTAACTGATTAAAGAGCGAAGAAAAATAGCTTCTTAACTCCCCTATGTTGATAAGCAGATCGTTGTACACGTTGCTATCGGGTGTTTGAGGTAGCACAGGCGTAATTCCCTGCGCTACGGTGAATGTTGCTATTCCCGTGGAAGGCTGTGAATCTTCGACGGTGCCGTTTCCGTCTTCGTAATCTCTCGCAAGAAAAACGAGCTGGATCTTTACCTGTCCGGGATACTTGGTGAGCGCACCGCCTACAAGCACCGACCAAGCTCCGAAGCTGAGGCTGTCGGACGGGATAGGAAACGCCGCTATCGGATCTAATACCTCGCCGTTCGGAAGCTCCGCGTAGATCTTCACCGCGGAATACTGCCCCACGGAAAAGGGAGCGAAAACCGAGATCACCGCTCCGTTTACGCTCCCCTGCCCTACTGTTGACGGCTCGACCTGTGAGATCGAGAAGTCTTTGTTTACTATGATTTGCATCTTGTCCTCCTTATGTTAATTTATTTTGTGTGTTGTTCTGATATAGATTTTTCCGTCACTCGGAAGCTTTCCGTTCCCTCCGAGGATCGTTGCCCCGGTCACTGCATCGCGAATGCACCACGATACGTAATCGGCGTTAGGAAGCTTAGATCCGTTAGTTCCAACGTCAACCTTGATCGCAAGGTTCACATCGTAATCAACATCTAATACCTCTGCATACTGTCCTCCCGGAGGTCCAACTGTTCCGTCCATAACATTGAGCCGGGCGTTGTAAAAATAGCACTTTGCCCCGGCTCCTGATAAATGACCGCCCACAAGAGGATTATTTTCAACAAAATTGCCGAAAATGTAATCGTCCGTGGTGACAAAATGAAGCTGGTACGTAAAGTTTATCGCATCACGGCTCGATTTGTGGATAATTATAGGGTTAGATGTAGATGCAATGCATCGCACCTTGTTTATATTATCATCCCACGCAATATCGAGCGGAATCGAGTCACCTACCGCTATTTCCTTGCCCGAGTCAACGCTCGTGTTAGAATAAATACTGATGTGCATCGAGTAAGCTTCACCGTAAACAGGATCTCCGTACCTTGCGAGGCGCGTAAGCTTATACGCAGCTTCGCCATTAGCCTTACCGACATCCTGTAAATACGTTCCTGCTGAATAGTTGTCTTCAAAACGGAAGTTGAAAAGCAGTGAGTTACCGAGCGCTATCGACTGCACCGGAAGCAGATAGGTTCCGATCTCAGCGCCGCTGTAATCGTAAGTAGTCACTCTCGCAAGCGTAGCTTTGGTAAAGCCTGTGCCTAAATTAACGAGAGAATCAGCGATAATCCTTTCAAGATTTGAAGCATCGGAAAAACCGGGGCTTTGCTGTCCGCTCAATTCAAACGGAGCCGAACCGATCACCGCGTAATCCTCCCAAACCATATAGCTTTCGCTTACGTTCGTGTCGATCTCAAATTGCCTTACCGCACTGTTGATTCCCACGAAGCGCCCAAGCTGATTGAAATTCTTGGTAAGACCAAGCTCGACAAGGAAATAGTCACGCCACATCTTAGCCGTAACGCTCGATATGTACATATTCTTTCCGTAGCTCTCGTCCGGGAATATCTTCCCTGCCGCGCTCTTTATCGCCGCCCATTTTTCGGAATTTCCCTTAGTCTTGAAAACAAGCTTTGTTTCCGCGCTTCCCATCATAGCGATTTCACCTTTGAGGCGCTTACCGTAGTTCACGCTGGAGAGCTTATTTGCGCTCTGATTAAAGGCTATTACCGAATGTGTCTGAAGATCCGCAACGTTGCGCTTTGCCTGCCGCACACGTCCGTTTATCGCCGTAATGTATTCAACGTTGAAAGCAAGATCGAAAACATCCTGCTTTATATTTGGAATCTCAATTCCAACAGCCGCAAGAATATTATAGATTGCACGATTTGAAAAGATGGGAGAAACCGGATTATCCTCTCTGTAATGTAATCCATAAATATTTGGCTGACCTTGTACGTAGTAAAGCGCGTATGCCTTTGCGTAAGGATATGAGCCTTGGTTCGAATACAAGAGATCGTATTCCTTCTTTTCGTAGATGTAAGGCGTAATGTCCTTTTTTGTCCCGTTGTAATTAACAGTTACCTTTGTTATCTTTTCGATATTTGCCACGGTTGCGATCATTGCAGTATCTGCGGAAGTTCGCATATCCGTTACACTCGTTTCACTGCGTATCGTTCTGAATCCGTTATCAAAGGGATCAGACATAGAGCCTTGCTCCTCGTTTTCAAGGTTCATAAGACCGTTTACAACGCTGTCAAGGTGCGAGGCAAATTTCTCCGAAGTAATATCGCTCGTTTGAGATATCGGTGTGCCGAATACCCCTTCAGTGAGCATTTCAGCGCTTCCGAGATCGTCAAAATAAACGACGTTGTTTTTTAAGCGCGGTATACACTGTACCGTCCTTGCGATTTCAAGAAGATTTTCCCACAAGGTCGCTCCGTTTGCGAAGTTAAACTCAGCGCAGGGTGTAGTGGAATATTTTGCTGCTGTATCAGGATCAAACGTGAAACGCTGTGTGTCGGTCGTGCGGATAGGTTCAGCTATTTCGAGGAGCTGATTAGTTACCGAGGTAATTGTTATATCCTGTGGAATATTGGTTGGAGTTACAACCGCTATTTGATAAGTTGTCGCAAAACTGCTATACGAATAATGTGTACTTCCTCGAAAAATATCAAAGCTGACATAAACGTTAATCGTATATGAATTATCCATATTGGGCAACGTAATACCGTAATCCGAAAGATCAAAATCCGTTATATTCATAACATCAGAATTATCGTAGGTGGTTCTCTCATTCGTTACATTGTCAAATACTTCGATTAACCATTGAATCAGATGAGGCGTGTATGTGGTACCGTCTACCACCGGAGTCAAATTGATAATATCCGAAAGTTTTATAACAGAATTGTTTCTCCAGACCGATATAAGGTTTTTCGCAGAAAAAATAGCTGTTGATTGATAATAGGTATATGTGTATGGAGATTGCATTTTGTTTCGATAAAATGCATTTGGAGAGGCGTTAGATCCATATATCTCTTTAACCTCATCATTATCGAGTCCATATGGAGGTGACTTTACTTCAGCGACTATATAATCATTATATAACGGTTTCACAAAACTCTTTGCCCTGCATATCACTCGTTCAAGTATTTTTGTTTCCTCGACAAGCAGTATTTTGTGGTCGGCTCTGCCGGTCTTTTGATTAACGATACAGTTATCAACACTTATGTAATACCAGATCGATTCTGTCTCATCTATCGTAATTTCAACGAGCGAAAAAGCAGGATAAGCGCTTACTCTTGGTGTATTTCTCAGCTCCACAAAAGCCTGATCGAGTCCAACGTCAAGCGTGAATTGGAAATTAAAAGGATAAACGGCGTAGCGAGTTACGTCTACACCGTCTTCGGGATTTTCGTAAATTGTTATGTTGAATACGTTCATTTATCTCCTTTCGAGCATCAAAAAAGGAAGCTAAACGCTCCCTTTAAGAGTAATATTCATATACTTTATCAGTAATATCTGTGGTGTAATCAGACAAAGGATTTTTTATAACATACTCCTTTGGATACGGCTTAGAATTTTTATTTTCAGATACTATCAAAAACCGCGCTTCAAGAGTTTCTTCTCCCCAATGCCAAAAATGTTTAACTGAATAAACGCCAACGTCAAGTTTGGTGAGATTACCGAGAGAATGATAAAAACCACCTTCAGGACTTCCTTCTTCATAAACGAAACGTTCCTCTCTATTCCCACACCCCGAAAAACAAGCTACAACGAGGATTAAGCACAGGACCAATGCAAAGACCTTTTTCATAATAAAAACGCTCCTATCATTTAAATTTGTACCTTTATGATAACACCGTTTTGATAATTTGTCAAGCATTTTATTCCGCACCGCCCATTCTGGAACGGTTGAAAGCTACTCCGGCACGCTGACGGGAAAGAGCGAGGCTCTCGTTCTCAATGCGCTGTTCGAGGTCGATCTGCTTCTGATTGAAATAGATATTTGTTGCGGTGTGAACGGCGATAAGCGCAGCACCAACGTAGTTACCCATAGCAACCGACATACCGATCGAGGCAATCGTTCCGGCTGTATTGAGCATAAATTCTGCCCTCTGTTGACTCTCACTGTTACCGGTAGTCAGTCCGACGTTCGTTACGTAAAAAGAAACTGATTTTTTTACAAGTCCTGAGATTTCTTTGTAAGCGATTGTATTCCTGATGAAGCTTACCGTATCTCGGAACGGATGCGCGGTGTTCTCCTGAACGGTGTTTTTGGTTGCTGAGCTTCCTCCGCTGCCACCTCCACCGGAGCCGCCGCCCTCCAGCTTAACGACTATCTCGTAAGAATGGTCTGCCATAGTCATACCTCCTTAAACGATGCTATCGTCAGCCTCGATGAACGAGAGGTTTATTCCTACGTTCTGCGGTCGCTGCACCGAGAGCGAGATATTTGAAACGAGCATCAGATGGGAAATACCAACGCCGGGTGTTTTCTTATACCGTACCGTAAGCGGCAAAGGAGTGTTGTCTACTCCGTTATGAAGAAGCTGAATGAAATATTCGCATAGAGGATTATCCGTAAGCGGCATTGAAAGCTCAAGGCTGTACTTTGCCTCCTGAATAGTATTCCCCACACGGGAATCGCCGCTGTGTGTCTGCCCTTCGCTCGTTCCTACCATGTTCTCAGAGGCTTGGATAACGTAAAGCGTGTAATCCGTATTGTTGTAGGTTATGGTATACGTGACGTTATCGGACGAAACACCGTTTTGCACAAATATCGCATTTACCGTGAACCTCAGCGGCACGATCTTTCCGAGGTTGCTTGTGGTTACAACGAAGCTCCCGGAAGATGCAAGAGAAAACGTGGTTGTTACGGTGTAGTTGGTTTCGGTCCCGCCCTCGGGTGTGTCCGTGACGGACATCGAAGTGCCGTTATACTCTGATATAAAATCCTCGATAGCCTTTCGCGCCGCTGCTACGGGAGCGTAATACATATATGTTTCATCGTTCGGATCTGCGGTCATTTCGTCAACGTTCACGATAATCTCGCACTGTGCCGTAAGCTCGGCAAATTTGAGCGTTGTGAGCGGCGAAACGTTTGAACCTACCAAGGATAGCACCCCGTACTTCTTGCCGATTATATCGTTGATATTTCGGCTCGCATAGTCAAAGTTGCCAACGTCGGCATATATGCAGAACGGTCTGTACCTCATCTCCTCATCTGTGAGCTGAGCGTTCAGACCGTCCTCTATTATTTTTCGTAATTCGTTTAAGTATTCCAATCGGTTTGTTCCTCCTTCTGAATGATCTCGACGGAATCAAATTTCACACCGAATTTCATAAGCATATCCTTTACCGCCCTTGTAAGCTCCTCTGAGAAACGTTCGACCGTCTTGTTGTCAAACCAGCCTTGCACTCGGCAAGGTCTCTCGTTAGTCCACTTGGCATATGGCGCGATACCGTCCATCTTGCCCTCTTTGTGATCTCTTGTAAAGCTTACCACTCGGTCTTGCTTTTTGTAGTAACGAGTTACCTCTTGCCCTCCAAGGTCAAAGTATACCCGATGCGAAAAATACCCCGTCTTGCGGTTCTTAAAGGCGTGATAGCGCATATTACCCGTGTCGATCGGAACGGTGTCCTGTGCCTTGGATTTAGCGAACAGTACACAGTTTGTAAACGCCGCCTCAAGCTCTCCGCGGCTTACTCCGAGCATTTCGTATACATTCATACCGTAAGCCCCAAGGGATTGGCGCACTCAACGAGCGATAGCACCGTGAGATCGTCCACGGAGCGGAAAAAGAACGCTCTCTGCTCGTTTTGGACTTGCCCCGTAGTGAAGTCGCTTATCGTGTACATTCTCCCCTCCTGAGTGAGAATATAGCCTCCCACACGGAATCGAATGTCATAGGTGGTTGAGATCGTTACCCGTCCTTCCATCGTGATCAAATTGTTTATAGGCTGTGTGAAAGCCTTGCTTCTTTCCGTCACCTTCTCATAACGAAAATAAACGCCCTGCTCGGCGTTCTCAATGGTTGGATGACGTTCGTAGTATTTTGCGGAATAAAATTCCGAGGTAAGCGGCTCGAACATCGTCAGAAGCCTCCTTCCTCATAGGTCGGTATCGGCGCGTGATAAAAATATCCCTGGTAAAGCACCGTGTTACCGCCAAGCTCGGGAATATCTGTGTTCAGCAGAGTCATTTCCGCATCGGGTGAGATCATATTCTCCTTGATCACCCTTCGGTCAATCACGGTGCCGTTTTTGATATTAACCCCCGAAAATTGAGAAATATCGCCGTTCGTGATGAAGAACAGAGTTTGCGCTATCATTGCATCGAACAGCATTTGTCTTGCGGTCTGCGACTTAGCCATAACGTACTCCAGCAGCGGCTTATTGTCCGCTTTGCTGTAAACGTAGTTATAGATCTTATCGGATACCATCCGCAAATAGAAATCCGCCATATTCGACGTTTGACCGACTGCGGCGTTCACTTGCCTTTCGAGATTTATTCCCGTGACAAGCTCCACGCCGTACCGTGTCAGTACGTACCTGTGGCGGACTTTATCGTATTTCATTAGGTCGTCGGTCAGCGGATAGGTCAGTCCTTCACCGCCGGAATCCGTTTCGACCTGGTCAAGCCAGTCTGACATCTGTTATTCCTCCTCATCTTCTGGAGGATCGATAATATCAAGTATTTCAAGTGATTCGTTTTTGCTGGACATACGGATTTCATCACCTTTAACGAGAATGACGAGAGGATATCCAATTATTGCAACGCCATTTCCGTTGAAACCAGGATGCCAAACCTCATATCCGTTCCAAACGATATCATATTTTTCTACTTTGTCGTATCCTCTGACTTGAGCATATTTTAAAATTTGATTTTCGGTTATCATTTGTTTACTCCTTTCAAAATATGATCAACAAAATCCGTATCGAACTCACAATTATCAACACGTAATATTTTTAACTGTTTTTTCGTACGATTTATAACTTGACTTTTGAATGTTTGCTCATTCATTATTGAACCATCTTGTGGATCATAAAATTTCAGTGCGCCCTTTTCTTTCATTACCGTGATTATATGACCTTCTTGACTGTTTCCCCACGCCCATTCAACAGTATATCGCTTCCCTTCCCGAACTACGCTATCAATAAATTTTAGCTTATTCGTTCCTTTAGGCGTAGTGATGTACTGTGGATGTTTGCCATATTGATCGATATATGCGAGATTAGTGTTATGAGATAGATCTCTGATATAACCATTTCGGTTATTTGGTAATGCTCTTACATCATATCCACGCAAACGAGCTTCAAATGCAACAACACAAGTCTGGCAGTTATCGTCGTATCCGTATAAACCGCGTTTGCCGTAATACGGATTTGGTTTCATACCGTCAGCTTGTTCGAAGGTCATTTCTTTGCCTTTGGATACGCCTGCGATTTTACCTGCTTCGCTTTGATATTTATAATCAGGACTATGCTCCGGATCGTGTGCTTGACGCTTGCGTTCCTTTTTGCTATCCCTACGCTTTTTAGCGGCAAGTTTATCATACATGCGCTTATATTCCTTATCAGGATTTACGTTGTATCCCTTAAGTAAATCCCAAGCATCACGTGGCGTAGCTCCTTCGGGAACGTGAATTCCTCGCGCTTTGCATAAAGCAAATGGAAGTCTGTATTTTGCGCTACCACCGCTTTCTTCATCTTTATCAAGCGGTTTATCGTATTTTGCCATTTAATTATACTCCTTCTATTAAGATTTGTCAACAGAAACGGCGCACTTTTTTCAAAGCACGCCGTTTTTTTATTGAATTACGTAACCGAATTAAGCGCTCTGAGACTCAACGGGGAGAACGGAGAGCTTAAGGGCAGCGGTCGCAGGGTTGGTGAATCCGCTCTTTACGATAAGTCTTACCGACTTACCGGAAACGCAAGATACACCGCCGTGAACGAGAGGCTGAAGCACCCAGCCCTGTCCGCTGATTGCAGGAACGACCTCAATTTCACCGTTGGAGCTGAAGCCTCTGATAGTACCGACAGCCGAGCAGATCATTGCATCGATGTTGTCGAACGCGGTTGCCGCAAGTGCGGAGCCGTCCTTCATGGTGTACTGTGCCGCGAGCTTCCAAAGAATGGGAGATACCTTGTATACCGGAACTCCGTCGATGTCTCCGGCATAGCCGTCACGCATCTGCACCTTAGATGCCTCGGAGTTGCTGAAGGGATTGAGTACGCCCGTTGCGAGCATTTCCTGTCCGAGGTTGCTCTGAGTAACGTAACGAGTACCGTCACCCTTCTTGAATTCGGAGAAGAAAGAAGGACGGACGAATGCCTGTCTCATCTCGGTGGGGAAGTAATCGCACTCGATTGCCTCATCACCCTCGTCAAGAAGTGCGTTTGCATCTACAAACGCATCGTATGCGCTGTCACCCTCAGTAACGTAGGTGTCGGGGGCATCTCCTGCCGAATCGTTAAGAGTCTTTGCAATCTGAGATGCGAAGGTGATAGCGTTGATTCCTCTCGCGATCTTCTTACCGATGTTTGCGGTTACCTTGCTGAGAAGCTCATAACCAGCCTTATCGTTCATGATCTTTGCGAGAGTTTCCGTTCTGTCATATACGTACAGAAGCGGAACATGGAAGTAATTGGACTGCGGAACGATTGCCTCCTTACTGTTAAACTGACCGCCGTTGACGGTAGCTCCGAGAGTACGGAAGCCGCCTGCGCCGAGCAGTACGCGAGGAATCGCGATGCTCTGCGAGTTGAGTGCAGCCTGATTGACGTAGGACTCGTCTACGCCCTTTCCGTTGACGTGGAGAACGTTCTGAATGAAGTTCTCAAAAACCTGAGCAGAGGCGGTCTCTTTAAGAGCTACGCCGCTGACTATTCCATAACCTGCCATAGTAGTTTATTCCTTTCTTTTCTTTGGAATTAAAGATTCCAGTATTTTTCTTTGATCTCCTTTAAGGAGTCTTTCTTTTCCTCGGTAACGCCTTCGTTACCCGCAAGACCGAACTCAAAGTCGTTACGCTCGTCTTTCTCAGCCTTTTCCATAGCCTCGACACGAGCGGTAAGTGCTTCGATGGTCTCCTTCATTGCCTTGATAGACGAGAGTATTTCGCCGTCTACCTCCTGATGCTCCTCTGCGGCTTCCTCGGCTTCCTCGGTCTCTTCAGCCTCGGCTTCTGCCTCTGCCTCGGGCGCATCTTCCTCTGTCGGGATCTCTTCCTCGACTTCGGTTTCTTCTTTCTGCTCCTCGACCTCTTCTACCTTCTCGTCACCGTCCTCGGTGATCTCTTCGGTCTTCTCTACCTCTTCGGTCTTTTCCTCGACTTTCTCCTCATCATCGCCGCCGTCTTTCATTTCATCGGCAACGTTGATAAGCTCGTCGAGTTCCTCGTCGGTAAGATCGTTGAGCATTGAAATGATCTTCTTAAGTCTGCTCTTTCCGAACATTTCGTTCCTTTTCCTTTCTTTAGATTTTGGATGTGTACACAAAATAGTATAACTTGGGTAAAGACGGTTCGTAGACGGCTCAAGCTGAGCTGTGTTGCCTGCCCTCGTCGATACCGTTGTTATCGCCCTTTAAGTCGGTGCGATGCCTCTTTATAAGTGACCGCTTGTGCGGTTTTAAAAAGCTTAGTGTGGTATGTACTGATCCGCAAGGTTTTCGTAAAGCACCTTGCCGAGCGAATCGGTAAATACACTTGTTCGCTCACGTGAAAACGCCACGTTATTCTTGCGGCTGAATTCCTCATAAGCTTCGGTCATTCTTGATGCTCTTTCCCTTGCCTTTTTATAGGCTTCGGGAGAGATATTCCGCATAAGGATAGCCTTGCGCTTCTGCGCCCTGATATTGCGCTCCATCTCACGCTGCTTCTGCTCAACGGCTCTGCGCCGCGCGATAACATCTGCCGGGATCTCCATCGGTCTGTTGCCTTCCTCATACGGGATAAGCTGGTGCCGACAATTAAATCCCGTGATACAGCCGTTCTGATAGACCTTACCGGCTCTTGTGACGTAAAGATCATCAGGATTATTCGTTGCTCGCTCAAGCGGAACGTACGGAATACCGTCTATCCGTCCTATCGTTCCGTCAAGCGAATAAAGCTTCCCTTGGTACTTCTCACAACGTTCTGAACAGTTTGCGTGCGGTTCTATCCAAACGAGCTTTACTCCGTCGCTCCGAAGCTCCGCAAGTCTATCAAGCTGCCGCTCATACCTTACGGTCATTTCAGCTATGTTACGAAGGTTTACGTTGGTACCGTAATCCTCTTTGGCATCGGAGTAGACAAGCTCCTCCATAATACGGTTGATGGTCTTGGTATAGCTCCTCTCCCATTGCTCAAGCGGTACCGCCCAATTGTACGCATGGTCGGGAATGCTTGTGACTACCGCTTTGAAATACGGCGTTTTCCGAAGCTCCGGGGAAACGTTCTCGTTCACTCTTTCGAAAAGCTTGCGACTGCCTCGTTTATTAAGCGATCTCGCCGCAAGTGCAAATGCATACCAAAGCGCATACGTTCGCACAAGCTGTCGCTCTCTGTGATACATACGAACGGCGTAAGGCGGCAGAATTGCCCTGCAACGAACGATAAGTGCCTCGGACGTGAGTTTATCCGTCAGCACCTTTATAATGCGCTCCACACCCTTTAAAAAGGCTTTCACGTCAAGCATCTGCTCAGCTGAGTATTTGGCATAGCGCAAAATCTCGATTTGTGCCGCATCAACAAGACGGCTTTCCTCACTCGTTCCGCTCTTGGCTACATCATACCGGCGCATTTATCTCGCTCCCGAAATCCATATTACCGAACATAGAGTTTTGCTCCTCTGCTCGTTTCTGTTCCTGCTCCTCCCGGATAGCTTCAACGATCTTATCGATCTGTTCGTTATCCATCTGAGGATTGACCGTAGCGACAGCCGAACGGAGATCCATAAGACCGCCTTGGTAAAGCTTTAGGGTGTTCTCGATGAGCAGATTATAATTCGTCTGCCCTGCCTTTGAGAAACGCGCTACAACATCGTCCACCTTGCCGTAGTAGTTGGTAAGATCGTGAAGCAGATCGTTGATAGCGGTCAAAACGACCTCGCGCTTATTCTCAACGAATAAGGTGGTCGAGCTTTCCTCGGAGCTTATCTCTCTTGCGGTCCTTGCGCTCTGATCCTGAAGGTACGAAGCAAATGACGAAGGCGAAATACCTATAGCTGTTGCGATATTCTCAAGCAAAGTGTTTCGCATCGACTTTATTTCCTCAGCTCGCATATTCGGCTGGAAGAATTTTAGCGGTTCACCGTCCGTGTTCATTGTTTCAACAAAGGTGATCATATTGTCAAGACCTTCGTTGTACGTTCCTACCGCATTATTACCGTTGCGCTTATTTGTCACCGCTTTAGTGGCGTAGGCTCTCGCTCTGCCCGTGTACATCTCCGTGTCCATGATCGAGGACAGGATATCAAACTCGCAAAGGTACTTGATAATTCCCTCAAGCACCGAGTCACCGTATTTAAGACCGGGCATTGACGAGAGCGACGGAGTCCACTTAACGAGATACACTCCAAGAGAGGTTAAAGGCAGACGGATCTCACGGTCAACCATAAGACCGGAATAGTCCGTTTTTAGCGCTTCTCTTAGCCAATGCGGAGCAGTTTCCCAAGAGATCGGAGCGGACGGTGCGGAAAACTGATTCACTTGCACCGACTCGCTGTACAGCTTGTAACGTGCATAAGGCTTGCGCTGACCGTCCTCGGTCTTATAATAACGCTCTTCAACGAGCGCATACTGACTATCGTCTTTGCCGTTGTTGTAGGTCTTGGTAAAGGATTTAATGTAAAACTTTGCGGATAGGACCTCACCGCTACCGCTCATCGAATAAAATGAGCGGTTAAGCGGTACGCTTTCCACCCAAACCTTCTCGCCTCGGCTGAAATTGAGCTTAAGAGCAGCGGTTCCAAGTCCGGCAGCCTGACGTAGCGCATCCTGAATAACGTTCTTGAAATCCGAGCATTTTACCCAATCCGAAACGAAATCAAGCGTTTCACTGTGGTTGTCCTGCTCTGCTCCGTCTGCCTCGAATAGTATTCCGCCGCCGTAGATAAGCGCGGAAACCTTATCAACTATAGCCTTTGCGAGATGTGTCGGCATAACGCCGCGCGTGAAGTTGTGAAAGGTCGGAACAAAGCCGTTTATCCACTGACTCCAATTCTGCACCTTGCGATAGAACGGTCGCATCTGTGCGGTGACGAGATTGAAAAAGGTTGTGTTATTAACGTATGAGTAATACTCCTGCATAGCCATTCCGACATACTCAGAAATAGGCGTGAGGCCCACTCCTCCCGTTCCTCCGCTCCCTGCTACAAGAGCGTTAGTTTCATTCGCCATTCTCAGCCTCGCCTCCTTCTGCTACGCGCTTGAAGTCGCTTGCATGGTCTTCAACATACGCCTGTATCTTATCCTCAAAGACGATCTGTAAAAGCTCTGTTAATCCCCTAAGCTCCGTCACGATCTCGCTGAGAAAAACGACTTCGGTACCGGCAAGATTAGCACCGATGCGTAAATGCTTCATCCATTCGGGAACGAAGCTTGCAGGGATTTCATTCTTTGCTATTTCGAGCGCCTCGGCTTTGGTTATCTCTCCGCCCTTCGCTCTGACCTCTTCCATAAGCTTACAAGCGTAATCATTCAGCACAATAGCGATCGCAGGCTCCTTGACCTTCTGATATGCGTCAAAGGTGAGGTCAACGTTCTGTCCGAGTGTAAGTTCAAGGTCTTTTAAAGTGTTAATCATATACATTCTGCCTTTCGGGTAAATCTAAATTTTCGGGATTTTCGTAATACGTGCAAGCTCCGTACACGAAGCTATCTGAGTAGTCATTCGGTACAGCCGGATCGAGCTTGCTATTTTTCCACACAACGGATTCAAGCTGTTCGACGAGAAGCGGTATTTCGGTCGCTACAAAGCGATTTGAAGCATAATCCATATATCCGCCATAGTCGATGATGTAACAAGCGTTACGCGCGAATACGTTATTTGCTGTGGCGGTGTTGCGGATCACATTTTTTGTTGTAAATGATAAAACCGTGTAAAAATCGTCAAGCTCATAACGGAGCTGTGCGATAAGGTCCGCAGCGGCACAGTCAACAGAGAGGTATACCGGCACGTTGTTTTCGCGCAAACCGTACTTGCGGTCAAGATCGTCAAGGTAAATAGCAATGAGCTTTGCAAGCTCGGACGGTGCTAACGCTCTGCCGTAACGGATAGGATCGAATTTGAAGCGCTCAAAGACTACTGCTCGCCCCGAGGTCATGATACCGAGCGGTGAGCATCCGGTTGCATCTCGCGCGATCGCTCCGTCAACGCCGATGATCATTGTTTCGATAAACTCGCCATTGAACATCTCGCCTGCCTGCTGCGGTGTTATAAGGTGTTTCTCTCTGCGGAATGATGGATAAGCACCCCCGTTAATATCAGACAGATCTCCAAGGTACATAAAGCGATACAGCGCAGGATTTATTTCCTTTTCAAGCTCGATTTCTTCGAGTATATCGCTGTTAAGTAGCTTCTGTATATCAAGATAAGTCGCATGGATATATTCGTAACCTCTCGCACGTTTATAGCGATTACAGTAAGAGTTCCACCAATGCGCCTTGACTTCGTGAGGGTTTCCGCAGAGGACCGTCTTGTAATTAATGCTTGTATCGAAATAACGTCGGAAGGTCGCAAGAGCGTGCTTGAGGTTCTCCTCTTCCGTTATCTGCTGACATTCGTCACCGATGATAAGGCAAAGAGGGTTCTTCGGTTTAAATCCTCTTACACGGCTCTTATCGTGTCCCGACACGCCGAGAAACCAGATGCAAGACCGACCGCCTTCATACTCGATCCGAAGCGGTAAAGTCTTAAGCCTTACAAGATCACCCTTGCCAAGAAGCTCAAACTTCTCTATAACTTCGTTACAAACCGAAGCGACAAGGCTGTTAGCGTTTGCTCTGAAAACGATAATATCGTGATTCGGGTACTGCATTTTCATCACGCTTGCAAGCTGTGATATTTCGTAAGACTTTCCCGAAGCTCTCGGCGTGGGAATAATGACGTTATGTAGCGGCGAAGTATACAGCGGTTTATACGGCAGAGAAACGCTGACCGTACTCATTTGCCGTCATCCTCGTAAGGATCGTCATTCTCGTCATCGTCTTCAGATTCTGTCCGCGATGCACGATTATCGGCAAATTCAATAACAATACGGTTATCGCTCTGTTCTGATGGTTTGCCGGTTGCCGCCTCTTTACCAAGGAGATCCATAAGTGCCGTAAACGCTTTGCTACTTCCTCCGAGCGTTGACCTGAACATAGCATAAAGCATAGCCATTCCGTTGGTAACATCAGCATCCTTTATACCGGCTTTCTTTATTTCAGCCTTGAATTCAGCATCGGTAAGCTTCGATTCGAGGAGCGTCTTAAGCAGCTCTTGCATAGTTTTTTTGGCTCGTCTGCTTTTTCCTGAAGCCTTTCCACCCATAACACCGATAGTTCGTGCTTCATCAGTGGTTAGACATCTGAGATTATCCTTATTGCCTTTTCCCATAGTTACTCCTCTCCTTTCTGCGATTTTTATATCTTTGCAGTTTAACTATAACACACTTTGATTAGTTCCATCAAGTGCCATTGAGTTCCATCGAGTGCCATTTCTGACACAAAAGAAAAAAGAGCGAGTAAATCGCTCTTAAATCTGCGTATGACGTAGCGCGTTTCTATGAAACCTAAACACCTGAGTCCGTGAATACCCGGTCACGTTGATTATCTCATCCCACGTTTTAAAGAGTACATAGCGCCACATAAGGATTATTCTCTCAACGGGATCAGAGAGCTTGTCGATAGTCGCGCTGATTTCGTTTTTGATAACTTCAAGTTCAGCAAGTTTGTCGGAGATCTCGTTTTCAAACATGACTATCTTAACGGCTGCGCTTTCAACCTTACTGCGAGGAGTACCGCCTTCTTTGCTTCCGCCATCACCGCCACAACCGCCGAATTGATCGTTAATAGACGTTTCACGCAGTATGGATAATTCCTGAAGTTTTATATTTATGTCGCGCTTAAGCAACCTTGCTCGGTTATAGTAATCGTATGTATTATTACTCATTTCGCTTCGCCCCCCTTCAATACAGGTGAGGGTTCTACGATGCGGTAGGATTCTTTTATCCGCGCTTGGATCTTTGCAGGAAGATTTTTGATGCGCTCCTCAGCTTTTTTCTTACTCGCCTCATACTCCTCTTTAGATTTTTCAAAGCGGCAGTTACCGCAAGATTTTTTAGTGAGAATGGTACATCTGCGACCATCCTCAAAAACACACGTTTCCCACAGTTCCATATTTCTTCTCTCTCGCTCCTTTTCTCCTTAAGTATGTAATAAACTTAATAGTATCTTCTATACGAAGTATTTTATATAGTATCTACTAACTTATAGTTTATATGTCAGCCTCATCATCGGCTTTCTTTGCTTCGCGCATGCACTGAAGAAGCATATCATACGCCTCGCTCAAGCCCTGTAATTCCCCTTCGCTCTTCCCGAGCGCGTAGCAGCACCCGCAGAGGACCACGAGCACCATAGCTCCCACGAGCACCACAGCTCCCACAATCGCCGCTATTATCTGTGTCATATCTTTTGTATTTCCCCACTTTCAATGAATTTTGTGACCTTGCCGCACTTGTAGCACCAAAGGTCTTTTATATGTCCTTTTTTACGCCGCTTGCCAACCTTCCGCGGTATGCAAAATTTTATACCGCATTGACTGCACCGCAGCTCCGATATCAACATAGGCTGTTTACGCATATCAGAACGGCAACGTGTTGTTTCGCTGCATTGTGCCGATCTCCGAGAACAGCCTTATTACCGCCTCGGTTTCACGCCTTGAAAGCACGATAAGACTATCCTCGTTCTGATCGTCCTCTCGATAGTTTCTGATGGTAATGCATCCGTCACTGTTCAGAGCCGCCTGACAGCGCGGCGAATCGCCAAAAAGTATTTTCTCGCTCTCGTCAACGGTCATTCTTCGCTTTATGTATCGCATTGTTTTTTACTCCTTTTCTTGTATTGCTTACACCTGCCACCCGGCACGTAAACGTTCAGCGAATCGTAACTGCCGTTCTTGTTGAACCTGCATAAGCACACTCCGTATAATCCAAACTCACCGTCGCGGTTAGTGTACCTTCTCGGCTCTTTAAACTCCGCAAAATGCTCACAGGTGTAGCAGCACTCCGAAGCCTCTTTACGTTTAGGTTCTTCGTCACCAAACATACTAATCTGCTGCATTTATTCTCCTTCCCCAAACGTCTGGGAATTTCCGCCGATCACGACCTCGCCGTTATCGCCGATAATCTTTCCGTCATCATAATCAAGTATAACACCGTCGTCCCCTATGATCTCGGTCTTAAAAAGGGTAGCATCTACTTTTACCTGATCTCTGCTGAACCTCTCGATAATCGAATTGGTGCTATATATCCTCCTTAAACCGTCTTTAAATGTAGGCTTGTACTCCTCCCACTTAAGGTGTACCCCGTACCAATCCATTACAAGCTCGGACTCCTCGGTGATCGCAATAATAAAGTACAGAGCCTCGTTATCCTTCAGAGTGCTATCCTCAACCGGGATTACCGCAAACATAACGTGCTGACCTTCGTATTTCTCGTCTGAGGCTATCTCTTCCTTCGCCCATTCAAGCGGAGTTTTCAGTTCTCCGTCACTCGCATGACCCTCGATCCCTAAGGCATAGCTCACTATCATTCCTACGGCTACGATCGCCACAAGGATCGCACCGATAATACACACAAATTTAATTCCCTTTTTCATTTCTTATTCCTCCGTATTTTTGTTTAAAATTTCGTCAACGATTGATGAAAGCACCGTCTTTTTTAAATACCATCCGTGATATGCTAACTGATCCTTGATGCGCTCATTCAACCTCTCCTGCATCTCTCTCGCGGTGTCGGCTCGTTCCCTCTTCAAGAACACCTCTTTGTCGGTTGCCGTTCCGTATTGCAAAGCATAAGACTCGCAAATACCTGTCAACCTCTCGTTCTCCTCGGTGAGTTCCTTGATAAGCCTAATTGCCTTGCGGATGCACTCCATATCTTCCACATAGGTACTGTCATTTTGTAAAAGTCCGTTTATTATTTCTTCCGTATTAAGATTTTCCATTTTCGCTCCTTTCTCCGTCCATTTTTGCTCCGCAATGACAATAAGGATAATTCTCCCTTGCGTATGCAATAGTTTTTTCATCATCAAACTCATAAGGAACATAGAAAGTTCTCTTGCAAAAAGGGCACTCGACATATATCTCCTCGTCAAAATCATCAATCAACCGATATAACCTTGATTTTATCTCCCACTCTCCGTGCCTAACCTCAACCACATCGGCGGTGGGTGCAATTCGCTCGTTTTTGAGCATCCCCCGAATTTCGCCTATCGTGAATTTTATTCGTCTCGGATAATTAAGAAAAATCCCTGCTATTCCATCTCGGAACAATTCGCTTTCAAGTTTATCCGCATCAATATACCTGCTCATTCCCCACCCTCGCTTTCCTCGACAACATCGTGACCTAAACACCCTTTTTGATAATCGAAATTGTCACAATCACCCATTGGCAATACTCTCCTACCAAGAGATAACTGTCCGTTAAGAAAATCCCTTACCTCTTTTACAGTATTGAGTTTTTTTCCGTCAACTGTAATTGCACCCTTTAGCATTTTTGCATTGTTTATACCGCCTTGTATATCAAGGCAACAATGCATCCTATACCGCCTTGTACTCATTCCCCACCCTCGCTTTCTAACATTTCCGCTATCATCTTGCCTCTTTCGTGAATGGTTATCCAACCCTCATACTCGCTATCTAACCACTCCGCAAGAAACAGTGGTGAGTTATTACTCATTCTGCCTATCTCTACGGCTTCATATAAAACCCATTCCACAAGTTTTTGGGTGTCTAATTTAGATAGGTATTCTCTGTTTGTCATCATTCTCCCTCGCTTCTGCCAAATGGTCTTTGTACCTATCGCAATACTCTTTTGCGGAGCAGGTTTCGCAATCTTCCCACTCAAGATAATCGTAGTCGCAGACGAAACAACAATCTTTAACAAGGGCAATTCTGTCCTTTGGATTATCCCAATCAAGATGCCACTTGCCCTCTTTGTAATACTTATCTGCGATTGGCTCTCTACGCACATAAATATTCGTAAATTCTGTTTCATCGCAACAAGGCGTACACATTGCCAAAGACTTTGCCTTGCCTCTTGTTTCGGCAAACACAATCTCCGCACCGTAACACGAAACCTTGTCTTGCACAAACCACGCTTTCATTTGTTACCCTCGCTTTCGTATTTCTTTTTTCTGTGCTTCGGCTCAAATCCGCTTTCAAATACTTTTTCAAGTTCAAAAATATTGCCGTATTCGCCAAACTTGTTATTCTTAAAGTTCTTCATTGGTCTTTCAATTCGGCTCTGCATTTGCTTTAACCCCTCCCAATAATTCGGCAGATAATACCACATATTCCACAGTTCCCAAGCGTTTTTATTGGCACAACACCAACAACTCACTCGGTCAAGGATTGTGTATAGGTCAATGTATCCACTCTCAGTCTGTGGCGTTTTTTCAAGCCACTCAATGCCGTTCTGTCGGTTGATTTCAAGGCAATCCGCTTGCGAATACCCCCAATCTGCCAAAGGTGAACGCTTATACCATTCAAGTTCTGCAATTCTTTTCGGCTCGTCTAAAGCAAGACCAATATAGACTATTGCATTTTTATCAAAAGCATATTTGTTAAGTGTTGCAATCTTTTCAAATGTCCCCCAACGACAAGCACCACCACACCAGCCATCGCCGAAAACTTTTTCTCCGTTTCTCTTTGTTTTGGGTCTTTCCAACATATCATAAAGGAAATCGTTTTTTGGTCTTAGCTCGGTGCATTTAATCCCCAAAGGCTCGCACTTTGCCTTGACTTTTTCCCAAAGTCTGTCAATGCACTCAAAGTCCATTCCGTTGTTGTAGCGGATAACCTCGTTAAGAGGATACCCTCTGCGGATTAACTCCCATACCATAGTCATACTGTCGTTGCCACAACTGCAACTTGCTATATAATATGACATTTTAGGTTCCTCCTTCGTATTTCTTTTTGAGTTCGGTAATATGTTCCTCGACTACTCGTAGACTGTAAATTCTGCCGTCTAACATAGCGAGGAATGATAAGTTAGGTTCGAATGTCTCTTTGTGTTTATCTCTTGTTTCACAAGCGATTTTTGTTTGTACGTTTAGCAGTTCCTCTATCTCCGCAAAAATCTCCCTCGCAACTTCCGATGCCTTGCGGTAGCCTTTAGTAACATATAGGTGCCTTGCAATCCGCATAAAGTGAGATTCAGGATCATCGTCAGCTCCGTTTACCGCAGCATGTACAAAATCAATCCCATCAAGAGCCGTTCCACGCTCATAAATATCTCTCGCTAACTGTTTGATTTCCTCAATCTGCTTTTCTTCGTTGTTCATTCAATTTTTATCCTTTCCTCGAATTTTTTATAGCATTTTTCGCAATCGGGATTAGCGCCGTATGAGCAACGAATACACCCGTCCTGAAACACCTGTACGTTGCTATCAAGACAAGCGTGAACGGTGCTGCCTTGATACTGAATATAATGCTCGCAGTAAAATGTTGTGTAACATACGCCGCCCCTGCACCAATGCGCTTGATCGTTTTTCCAATCGGTCCACGCCCTTCTCGGTGGCTCGCCGGGATGCGCTTTGTCGTAAGGCTCGTTTTTAGCTCGGTAATCGTCGTAGCACTCGCCATAAGGACATCGCCCCGACCACCAATATAAACAGTCCTTGCAAACGCACTCTCCACAGCCTCCCACCGACAATGTAGGATCGAACATTGTAATTTGCGTTCCCATACTCAACTCGTCATAACATCGTGAAGATGTTCCATATCCTCGATCTTGACCGTACAGCACTCGGGGAGATTAGCTCTTACAAGCGCCTCGGCTACCGCAGGGCAAACGGCATTACCGCAGCGAGCGACTTGATCGCTACGGCTTATCGGATTACCCTTAACGTCACGGTCAATGATGTAATCGTGCGGAAAGCCCATAGCATCGTAAAGCTCCCTGGGAGAAAGCATTCTAAGACCGATATCAGAAATATAATACCAAATACCGCGGATATTAAGGAGCAGTATCTCATCGTCCTTAATGTCATAATCGCAATAGGTATTAAGGAGCTTGCGGACCTCGCTCCAGTAACCAAGTTCGGTATGACCGTCCCACTTGACGAGCATCGTTCTGATATCCGCAAACTGACCGTCACGTGCCGTTACCGTCATAAGCGGTTCAAGAGGATTCTGCCCCTTGTCTTTGCCCTTGAAGTGAGCGAGATGCGCACAGGTCACGCCCTCACGCTCCATCGTGGTTATCGTCGCAAGCGGCTTTTCTACTGAGTGATAATGACCGTCACCGCTGAAATACTGCGTAAGCCACGCCGCGCTTAAGCCGTAGCGGTTAGATCCGTCAACGGTATTGAGCGCCGCGTCAACTCTCTGCCCTCTTACCTCTTTCTTGCTCTGCTCCGAGTGATACTGTATAAGGCTCGGAGCTATAACAAAATTACGGTCGCCCGTGGTTATAGTCGGTACCGGCTCGTCCATTCCGTGACAAGCGTTGCCGGTGTTGTTACTCATTACGTACGGCGCAAGCTTCGGAGATACAACACCGCCCGTATATTTTGCCGTTATCGTGTTGATAGGCTCGTCCACACTTTGGGATCTATCACCGCCGCTATGGTTACATTCTACGGCAAACGGCATTACCTTCGGTTCAATAACCATCTGCGAACCTGTACCCGTGATCGTGTTGACAGGATCATTCATTGACGTTCCTACGGCGTTCTGATGGTTGTGCATGTGGAACGGAACACATTTTGGCTCCACCACTGCGAAACTATCCTTGCTCGTTATGGTGTTTAAAGGCTTTTCAATCGAATGGAACGTTCCGTTCCCGTGCTTGCACTCCACCGAGTACGGCGTAAGAAGCGGATCGCATAAATATTGCTTTGTGCTTCCGACAACCGTTGAAAGAGGATCGTTAATATCGTGTACTCTCGGCTTCTGCCCTTCCTTCTCTCCGTAACCACGCGGAATAATGAACGGCTCCGCGCTCTTAATAACGAATTTATCAAGACCTCTCGCTATGCGCTGAAGCGTGTTAGGCTTTAGCGGTCTTTTAACCGTAAGACCGTACTGTTCCTTAATCGTTTCCTTGCTCTCAAATATTGACGGACAAGGTACACTGAAGTCAATGACCTCTGATGCGGCTCTCCAAGGCTTAAGCAGACCGCTCTTGACCTCTGCACTATCCCTCGGCGCGTGTGTAGGATCAGGGAATACTATCGGTCTGCCGTCACACCTTGCTATCAGATGAAAACGTGTGCGTATAGTCGGTGCGCCCTGATCTGCTGCGCAAATTTCTCGCGTTTCAATTTTGTAGCCGAGGTCTTCAAGCTGCTTGTACCACTTCGTATACGTCTGCCCTGCTTTGCTTTTGATAGGCTTGCCCTTGCGGACAGGTCCCCACGTAACAAATTCGGGAACGTTCTCAAGCATTATAACGTCCGGGCGTACCTTTGCCGCCCATTTAAGCACAACCCACGCAAGACCTCTTATTTTCTTGTCTACGAGCGCCTTGCCCTTTGCCCTACTAAAGTGCTTGCAGTCGGGAGAAAACCACGCAAGGCGCACGTGTCTGCCTCTCACGGCATCTTCGGGATCGACTTGCCAAACGTCCTCTATGTAATGCTCCGTAAACGGATGGTTGCGGCGGTGCATCATTATTGCCGCCTCGTTGTGATTGATAGCAACATCAACGGGATGACCTGTCGCCATCTCGATGCCAGTTGAAGCTCCGCCGCCCCCGGCAAAGCTGTCAACAATGCAGTAATCAAATAGGCTTGTCTGTTTCGGCATCTCGCGTTACTCCTTTAACCATTTCTTTTCGTTTTAGGTCGATATTAAAAACGACCAATGCTGAGGAAGTATTCCCCTTCAGATGCTTGTAGTATCTGATAAGATCATCGGCAAACTCATTGATCGCCGCGGCTCTTATCTCCTGTATTTCTTTATCTGGCATAATTCCCTCCCTCAGAACGGCAGATCGTCCTCTGTCGTGCTCTCCTGCCACTCGGTAGCGGTTGGAACGCTCTGTGTAAATTCGGGCGCCGCCTGCGCTTCACTCTGCCCTACCTTGCGGATAACGTGTGCCTCGTCAACCTTTACCTCTATCGCGGTTCTCTTTGCTCCGCTGCGGTCCTCATACTGTCTTGTAGTCAGGCACCCGTGTACCTCAACGGTATCGCCCTTCTTGGCTCTGCTTATGTAGTCAGCCGTATGTTCCCAAGCGACACAGGTATAAAAATCCGTAACGTCCTTTACCCTCGGTCTGTCTACCGCAAGACTGAAGGTACAGACCGCTTTTCCGCTCGGTGTCTGCCTAAGCTCCGGCGTATGGCTAAGCCGACCGCTCATCACTACTACGTTCATGCGCTCTCTTGCTCCTTTTCTCTCTGCATATTTTTGAAATCAACTTCAAGAACGACATCGGCAGGATCTGCGTATGTCACACTGTGCTTGTTCTTATCAAGTAGCTGCACAAATCCCATTTCCTCGCCCTTGTCGTTATAGCGGAATCCGACCTCTGATATACGGGTATAGGTGATGTTATCTCGGTGACAACATAGCATTGCCGTATGTACCACCGGCAAGCCCTTCCTCGCCGCTTCTCTGCATTCTGATAAGTTCATCGTCTACCGCCTTCCTTTTCATTTATTCGCGCAACCCAAAGATCTGCTGCTTTCGTCCAATCCGGCAGGCAATCCCAATTTTTCATTGCATTGTATGCAACGAATTTTCTTGCTTCGCTTAAAGCATCTACACCATGATCAAAGCAAGGGAAATTCTCTTTAAAATACTTTAAAACGTGAATCTCAGGCATTTGTAAAAAAACAGAAGAGTTTTCCACAGCCTCACTCTCTCGCGCGTGCGTGTGCGCGTTGTTGTAGTAAGTATTATTATTTACTTTAATCTTATTTACTTTACTTTGGGGATTATCGCCATCATTTATCGAGTTATTGTCAACATTAATCCCGTTATTGTCAACATTAATCCAATTCGAAGGCATAGGGATCAAAAGGTATCGACCATCGATTTTTTGCAAGGTTCTGCGCTCGGTGGCTTCCGCGTACCTCTCTTGTACGCCTTCAGATGTAAGCACACCGTATTTATCGAACCTCTCTCGATCGAAAATACCCCTTCTTATGCAAGCTGAGACCACCTCACGCACAACGTTGACACCCACGCCGTTTTCGTTCGCAAACATCAACGCCACATCGTTGTCCCAATAGGTGTAGTAACCTTTAACGCCATATATGCGCTGCCATAATGCAATAAGGATTCCTACACCCACAGGACCGAACTCAGCCCTTAAAAGCTTCACACTATCGGAAAACTGACAATTAACCGGGAAATAGTCGACACCGTCCTTTTGCGGTCTCGCCATTTCTTTCCCTCCTTATTCTTCGACGACCTCTCCTGCTTCGGTTCCGTCATTCTCGGAGCTTACCTCGGTGTAATCTGCCTCGTAGATCGTTTCGTCACTGATCTCGTACATATCCTCGGAAAGCTTGCTCTTTATCGTTTCATCACTTGTTACCGCGCGGACAAAATCACTCTTTAAAGGCGCGTATTTCAGCACTCTCTTGAGTACTGTCTTTTTCGCCATTTCCTCAAACGAGGTCTTCCAGGGAGAAAAGCTCGTTTTGTACGCCTGGGAGTATTTCTCAGCGTGACGGCGAACGTCATCCATAGACATTACCTCAAAGCCGTAGCCGCCGCTCTTGGTCTTGAACATCGCGTATACGCTTACCGCTTCACCACGATCGCCACCTGCCGGCTTATGTATGAGCGTAGGATTAAGACCGTATGAGCATTCAAATTCATCGTTCTCGTAAACGATATGCGCCTGTACTACCTCGATCTCACCGGAACGGTACGCGAGGTCGATAAGACCTTTATATCCGATCTGAAACTGTACCTCGTCAACTCCGTGATTTTTGAACGGTATCAGATAAGCCTGTCCGAGCGGTGTGTTCGGCTCTAAGCCAAGCTGCGCGGCGTTCATCATCGCGCCAAGGAAAGACTTAGGCGTACAAGCGCCGAGCTTAGGATTTGTGGACAGAGCCGAGAGAACCATTCGGGTAAATCTCTCAGGAGTAAGAACGGAAGGGAGCGCCTTCTTGATCTCGCCCTCCATACTCTTAATATAGCTCTGTATGGTCTTCTTTTCTCCGTTGCCGTTGGTCGCAACCTTATTCTGAATAGTGTTTGCCATTGTTTTATATCTCCTTTTAAATCCGCTAAAGCGGTTATTTTTCTATTACTTTGAACGTTCTGTATGAGGACTGTTTGTAATACGGAGTAAGATCAAGGTGAGCGTGTTCTGCTGCGAATCGCTTGGAGTCAAACGAGCTTCTTACACCGGTCGCCCACGTGACCTTGTAACGGTCGCTCTCTCCTCTGCCAGCATTACCCATAAACGCCTTGACAACGTTAGCCTGCTCATCAATGAGCGTTTCAAGCGCCTTTTTCTGTGCGATCAGATCCATGTACTCGGAAAGCGCTTTATCGTAAGCAAATAGGCTTACGGTTTCCTCGTTGGATTCCGAGTATATCTCGGAAATCGTTTCTGAGGTCGAAATCGTGCCGTCTACGGCTGGTGGCGTGTCGGTGCATACATTTTCCCAGAACTTGCGCTCCTCGTCCATCAGAGCGCTTATTTCAGCCTCGTCACGTTCAAGCTCGAACACCTTGAACTCTCGGCAGTTGATAAGTACAGCAAGGTAAGCCTTCTCAAACTCTCCGACCGCCATGTAGTGAACCACCTGGGCGTACCACTGTTCCGGGAACTCACCGCCCTTTACCTTTTTCATCACGGGGAGCGAGTTGGTGGTTTTTATTTCAAGCACCGAATTTTCTCCGACCACAACGCGGTCAACATCACCAAATGCAAACGGGTATCTCGTGTTGACAAGCATTCGGTTCTTTCTGCGGACCTTCTTGTGCTTCTCTTTTTCAAAGAGCTTTGCGACAAAGTCCTCAAGGTACGTTCCAACGTCCGTTGTGAGGTTGCCCTCAAACTCGGGGATCTTGCCGGTCTTTTCTGCCCATAGCTCGTAGGCACTCTTGTAAGGATTAAATCCGAGAACCGCACCGGCATCGGAACCGCCAATACCGAGCTTACGCCGCAGCTCAAGCCATTCCTCTTTGTCCTTATATGCAATCTCGTTTACCATTGCGGAAAATCCTCCGTTTTCATTCTGTAATTCTCGTTGAGACATTCCGTGCAAATAAACTCATCGTTGATGAAATAGTAATGCTCGTCCCTTATTTCCTCGCCGCAGATCGAGCATTTCGGATACACGCGATCACCTTCAGGAAGATCGGGCGGAGTACGATCTATCTCGGGAATATCAAATGCATTCATCCTTAAATCCTCACTTTCTTATGTAATACTGTAAATACCGATATATATTCAAGCGCATCGAGCATATCCTCGAACACGATTTTCTTACCGCGGTGAACGACTATGCTCTTGCCGTTCTCAGTTTTGAGGTTGAACATATAAAAAGCCTCCTTCCTTTTTCTTAAAGTATCTCGGATTATCGTTTTCGATCCCGAAATACGCCTTGTAATCCTCAACGTGGAGCTTCCCTTGGTGCGGAAAACGGTCATATCTGCGCTTGATATTGCGCATTACCTTTGCCGCCTCTCCGTACGAGGGAAGATCCAAAAGCTCCTGAAGCTCCGGTATCGTGATGATATCCTTCGCCAGTATTTCCTCTCGTCTTGCGTAGGTCATTATTCTACCTCCTTGATAAGCTCGTCAACAGTGCAGCCAAGCTCCTTCGCTATCCTTGCAAGCACCGCAACGCTCGGCTCCTTGAAACCGTTGATCATGTATGAGATCATTGCCGGGGTAACTCCTACCTTTACTGCAAGAGCGTTGCCGGAGATCCCCTTCCGTTCCATAAGTGTCTGTATTTTCTTTCCGTTTACCATTTTTTCCTGTCTCCTTTTTCACTCTGTTCCATCCTTTCTCCCATAACACAATAATCGAACCCCATCATTTCTTTCGTTGTTCCTATCGAGTACCATCTATCGTGTAATTTGCAATAAAATCTTGTTCCCATGGTTATGTAATTACCACTGTCCAGAGGCACTTCGGCTTTTACCGGTCTTTCTTCAAGATATATGCACTCGTCACAATAAACCTTATGCTTTTCCATTTTTTCCTTTCTCCTTATTTCATATAAGGCTTGACATTTCCGCCTTTTTATGTTATAATGAATGAGGCAAGAGGGGCGGCGGAAGTTTCCCCCCTCATGCTCTCATAGGATTGTCGCTCGGATTGGTTGGTCGCCGTTCTCCGAGCGGCTTTTTTATTTGCTTGTTATCAATCTACAAACGCTCCTTTCTCGCTATCGAACAAACCGAAGTATTCTCCGTTCAGCTCAATGCGGTATTTTGTGCCGAGGCGAGCCGTTACGCTCACTCTGCCCTTACATCCAAGTTTGATCATTGCGTTCTTAATTGCATCCATTGTTTAATTCTCCTTCGTCTTGACATTTTTCGTTTTTTGTGTTATCATTGACTTGGTTAACGCCTTGTGAGTATATTATATCTCACTTTATCTCACTTGTCAAGTTAAAATCACACTTTTCTTTACTTTTGTAGACTTGCACAAATTCATAAAGTGAGATTTGGTGAGATTGTGCGAAAAGGAGAAAAAATGTTTTGGAAAAATTTTATAAAGTTATGCGCTGAAAAAGGCGTTTCCCCTAATGCTGTTGCGAGAGAACTATCAATTTCTTCAGGAGCTGTTACAAAGTGGAAAAATGGTGCCACGCCTCAAAATGCAAAATTAAGGTTAATCGCCGACTATTTCGGTGTAACAGTCGAATATTTCTTTATTGATCATAAGGAAACTAAACCGACCACACCTATATTTATCTCATATCAGCACGATAACGAAGATGCGAGAAAGTTACTTGCGAATATGCAAGGACACGGAGCATTTGACATTCCTGAGCAAAAAGAAAAGCCCACCGATTACGGTGAGCTTAAAGAAAATGTAGTAATTTATCATCGAGACGGTAAGACCGTGAAAAAGACATTTACCAAAGAGCAAATGGCGATACTACGTGCAATGCTTGATGCGGCGCCCGATGATGACGAGGACGATATTTAATCATCCGTTTTATTCTTCTCTATGTACTTTCGGAAGTTGCGGTGAACTTGCCGTTCCAAGGGCGAGAGCAAAAAGCAGCCACGGCCGGTAGTTCTGCGCATCTCTCGATCACGTTCTCGGATCTCACATAAGCGCTCATAGCGGATCCGTGCGGCAATCATGCTGATCTGGCACAGCTCGGAGATTTCTTCCGGGGATCCAACGCCGAGAAAATGAAGCACGCAAAGCGGAGCCAAAAGCCTTGAAGCGAATATATCGGCTTCTCTCTCGTTAGCTTCGGTGTTTGCACTACCGTCTGAATCGTGCATCAGAATGTGACCGATCTCGTGAGCGATTGAAAACCTTTGTCTGCTTGGCGGCTTGGTATCATCATAAAAAATAAAGCGCTCAAAGCTGAACGCGTCATTACCGATGATGTTATTTTCAAGTCCTAAGCGCCGAATGAGCTTCGCCCCCTTCCTGTACGACCAAAGGCTTATTTTTTCGCCCTTGCAAATTTTTTTGACCTTGACGGGCAGAACCGAGATATTATTTTTTATTAGTGTCTGCCACGCCATGTCACGTGAATACTTGTAATTCATTCGAATCACCTCCACTTACTATTGTAAAGGACGTGTCGAATTTTGTATACAAGTAAATTATGGAAATTGATTTTAAGGAAGTTGCATTGTGATGGAGTTATATATCGGCTTGTTAGTGGTAATAGCAATTGTGTGTCTTATAGCTCATTTCTTCCAACAGGCAAAGAAAAAGGGGTGGTTTGATGATTCTGATGATGACGATGATAATTTATCCAACCAACGCTATGAAACACCACCTAAAACAAAAAAATCAAGGGAACAGAGTTTTAATGTAAATTCTTATTTATGTGATCCATATGAAAAATATCCAGATTTACGAACAGTACATCCAGATATTATGAACCTTTTGTATGTGGTAAACAACTATCCTCACAGCCATCTTGTAAACAGCGAGCCAAGCACTATATATACAATGTTGCCAATTTCCAAAAACATTACCTCGGAGCCAACAAGACCGCTAAGCTATTACCCGACATACTTGAGAATGGATGAAACTCATAAGGCAATTTATTTCAATTTTCTTTCTGATCCGTATGTTAGTGGCTATGATATCGGATATGTATTCTGTCTCTATTATGGCTTGGAACGGCAGATGCTCAAGGGCGATCTCGACTCGGCATTTGAAGTTATACTCAAATTAAAGCTCATATACGATAACAAATCTTTTCAAAAGTATTCAAACATCGCAGTTATTCTGACATTGATGCGAAAAAGGAGATATGACCTTTTGGAAAGATTTATTGATTTTATTCGCGAATATAATATGCTGATACTTCCCGTAGACATCTTCCTTTTTGCGCTTGTTGCGATCGACGGTGTTTTCACCGCCGAGGATCTTGTTGAATTCAAAAACGATTTCGACTACAAATCAACAACATACACTAAGGATAAAAAATTTTACTTCATTGATGAATTGAAAGAAACCATGCTTTATATTTTCGGAACTGATAGCATAAAAGTATCCGACCTAATGAATTATCGAGAAGAGCTTAAAACAACGAGTTATAATGTATATGCCAATAGATCACTTTGTGAAATCACAGCAGAAATCCCCGAATTCAGTAAATTCGAGGTCTTTAAAAACAGTTGCTATGATGCTTTGATGGATGCTCACGAAAATTTAAAAGCAAAGAGAATTTCAAAATTATGATCGAATTTTACATTTCAAGCACGAAATATTCGTTACAAGAGCGGCAGACGAAACGCGGTAAGGTCTATGACGTAGCGTTCCGTGTTGTAACGCTTAACGGGGATGAAAAACAAAAGAAGCTCTGCGGCTTCTTCACCAAGACCGCCGCAAAACAGGCGTACACCGACTTTGTAACCGAGAAATGCGAGCTTGTCAAAAATAATCCGCTAAAAAAGAAAAAAGGCGCTGCCGCGCCCAAAAAAGCCGAGTATACCGTGAGAGAGCTTTTCGCCGAGTATATTACCACTCTCGGCAATCAGAACAAAGAGTCCTCGATATACGATAAGCAAAACGTGTTCCGTCTGTTTATCTTCCCTACCCTCGGTGATCTTAAGATGCCAGATTTAACGCGCGAACTGCTTTACCAATGGCAAGACGAGTTGTGGGCGATGAAAAATCCCAGGACGAACGAATACTACTCTTATGAGTATCTGAAAAAAACGAGAGCACATCTTTCCTCATTCCTCGAATGGTGCGAGAGCCGATACGGATACAAAAATAATCTCGTTATGGTGGCGAAGCCGCGCCGCAAGGTCCCGAAAAAGAAAATGCTATACTGGGAACGCGAGGAGTTCGATCAGTTTATCGCCGTGGTTGACGATCCTATGTATCACTCGTTGTTTACGATGTTGTTTTTCACCGGGCAAAGAGTTGGAGAGCTGTTCGCCCTCAATAATGATGATATTCACAAAGGAATGATGACCGTCAATAAATCCGTAATGCGCAAGACCATTGACGGAACGTCATATAAGATAGTTCCCACAAAAGCATACAAGGACCGCACAATACCGATTTGCGAAGTAGCACAAGCAGAGATAACCTTATATCGCAAATGGCTCTTAGAAAGCGATTCTAACACCTTGTCGAAGCAATTCCTTTTCGGAGGTGATACACCTCTCTCGGAGAACACCGTCCGCAGAGCCTTTAACCGATACATCGAAGCTGCGCACGTGAAGCGCATCCGCATTCACGATCTGCGACACTCTTTCGCCTCGATGATAATACATCTCGGCGCAAATCTGATGGTGGTTGCCGACCTTATCGGTGACTCAGTTGAACAGGTTGCAAAGACCTACGGACACCTATACGAAAGTGACAAATTAGACATAGTTTCAAAGGTGAAATAAAACCTCATTTGTTGCATAAATGTTTTAATGCGCAAAAACACACAATATATAGTGCTTTTCACCACATCGTTATCACGAGATATAGTGTGTATAGGTATCTCTCATTCTCCGCCAATATCAAAAAACACCCAATTTTTGTGTAAAATGCACATAATTTCGGGTGTTTTTTGATTTATTTCGCTGATATTTTTCCTCTATTTTGTTACAGTTTGCTCTCGTTTGTTGCATAAATTGTGACATAAAACTAAAAAAGCGGCTCATAACGAGCCGCTTTTGTTATGTTCAAGAAAGCTTTCAATAAATAGTATTCTGGTCTTGATTTTATCCTCTCTGTGCCGTATAGCCTGCTGACCGGCGCCGTATCCGACCACAGCAGCGACGATAATGCAGAGCGAATCGATAACCATATCGTATATTACCGAATATCCTGATAAACCGACAAATGCAGCACTTACTCCGTTGAGCATTATCGACATTAAGATCATCATAAACGGGCGTTTTGCGAGCCACGTGAGAATAAAGCTCGGTTCGTCACGTCCAGCATCATTGTATGTTGCTTTTGCCACACCCGAGAGGATAAGCACAGAGTTTATAGGCTTAACAGAAATCTTGCCGTTAGCGTGTTTTATTGCCTTGTATTCATTTTTGGTGAGTTCACCTGATTCATAGAGCTTTTTGAGTTCTTCATCGCTCAAAGCGACGTATTTCTCCTCATATTCTTCAAGGCTGAGCGCTGTATCGTTCAGGATATATGCGTTCCGCTTATCAATGCGCTCCTCCTCTCTTTGTGCTACACAATACTTGCGAAATGTTGCAAGCAGACCGTCAAGACGAATTTTGCCGGACAACTCAGTCCAGAGTTTACAGTTCGTAGCATATGACGGACTTGAAAGCTTTTCGTTTTCCTCTCCGAGCGGTATAAATACAATATAACAAAAAATTGTAGTAACACAGCTCGTCAGTGTATCGATCCAGAAAACCGGCGTAAACGGATTTACTATTTTCGTTTCATAAAGCCGTATGACGATTCGGAACGCTATGCTAAGCGCGAGAATTATGTACGGCAAATACGCCTTGATAGTGCGCTTAATTGCTCCACCTACCTTATCTTTACCGCTGTTTATTTCGGCAAATACGTTTGAATTATCCATTTATTTTACTTCATTCCTTTTCTTTTGCTTCCGTTTCACTCGCAAGCATTATTTCGGAGATAAGGTATAATAACCTACCTATAATGATAAAAATTATCAGATATCCCCAATATGAGGAAAACTCTGTGATAAATCGCGTTACCTTCTTTATTCCGATATTACCGATGATCCAGAACACTACGGGAAATATAGATAACAATGCCCCACGGAGTAAACCGTGAGGCATTTCTTTTATCTTGTCTTTTATCTTACCGCTGATGATAAGTGCAATTATCACCAATGCGATAATTCCCATAGCGGTCAGTCCTTTTGAAACGGAGTTACGTGTGTAAGGTATGACCGTTCCGAAAAGCACGATCGGGCAAATGTACTGAACAATAAAAGCAACGGCGGCGAAGATGTTTCCTAAGATCTTCATTCGACTGCCTCCTTTACCCGAGTATCATTTCGGGCATTTCGTTTTTGCTTTCCGCAAGAATAGTATCGAGCGCCGGCGTAGGATCCTTGACCTCGCTCGCTTCTGCTTTGCGGATGGTTTCGACCGAAGCGCTTACAGTGCTTTCAACGTTATCGGAGCTTTCCTTTAAGCCGGTAAGATACTGCATTATTTCGTTCTTGGCGTTCTGATTGATATTTACACTCATAATAAACAGTGTAAACGCAGTAATGAAATTCTGCTCCTTCTGTTTTGCCTTTTCCGCTTCGGCCGCGCTAAGATCAAGGCGCTCAGTAAGTTCGTTGATTATTCCATATATTTCTTCATTACCGTCATTGATCGTTTTCTTAATTGTTGCGGCATCCGCCTTGCTTGAAATCAGTTTTGCGATATTGCCAAAATACTTGTACATAATAGCGATAATACCGACTATTGCTCCAAGTACGGTCACAAAGGTTGCCCAGAAGGTAGACTCGGTAAGCTTCTTAATAAATCCATCGAGTTTGCTCTGTTCTTTATCCTCTGCCGGTGCTTCAGGTACAGGTGTTTCTGCTCCCTCTTCGGGAACGGAATCGGTAACAACGTCCTCACCTTCAGCAAAAACGCAAACGCCAAGCGTGAGGATCAGAAGCGCACAAAGTGCAAAAATAAATATTCTTTTCATAGGTCTACTCCTTTTCATATAGTGTTATTTTTCACAACGGTCTGATGAAGCTCCGCGAGTGCCTTTTTAAGCACCGCTATTTCGTTTTTCATGGCAATGGTCTCGGGTACTACGGTATAACGCCCGGGAGCTTCCCTGAGCGTTATTTTCTCGCAATACCACGTATTAAGGACCTTACCTTCCTTTATCTGCTGCAAGGTTATGAGCAACTCCCCCGAAGAAAGCTCCGAGGGAGGAATGCTCACGCTTCCGTCAAGAAACTTGTACGTTCTGCGCTTACTGTTGAGAACGCATATTGCATAGATATCATCGTACGCAATATCAGAACGCAGGGTAAGCTCAAGCGGAACGTTTTCCGCAAGCGTTTGAATTGTGTTATTAAGGACGATTGCTCGCCCTGTTAAAAGACGTATGTACATAGGTTATACCTCCACGTTCGGAAAATGCTTCTCCCAAAGCGCTCTTATGAATCTGTAACCTCTGAGATTGTTTTCAACCTCTATGGTTCTGCATCCCATTCCCTGTGACATATACCCTTTTTCAAGCTTGTAAACGTGATCGGTGTTACCGGCGTAAATAAGCTTGTAAAGGTCTACGTTATCATCCTCGGTCCAAAGACCAAGCTCCTTAGCGGTAAGGAGAAGCACGACCTCCATCGCAAAGTCAACCTGACCGTAAAATGCAGAGGAACGGATACCGACAGCATCGGAAATGTTGTACTCGATCATAAGACCATCCTTGCCCTCCATAGGAGAATCGGATCCGTCGATAACATAGCAAGAGAATGATCCGTCACCGAGATCACCGATGCGGCTTGAGATCTTACCTCCGGAATGGTTATAAGCAACAAGATCGGTAATAATACCATTATCGCCTGCACGATAACCGTGGTAGCTATACGGAAGCTTAGCGCCCTTTCCTTTTCCTGCATAGTAGACGTTGCCTCGGTCCATAGGCATATTTGAAACGCTGTATGCGGTGCAAGCCGTTGTAAGAAGCTCCTTTGCGCCGGGTACTACTCTTCCGTCCTTTTCAAAGGAAGCGGTAGTCCAGACCTTCAGAAGGTTCTTAAAACCGAACGTTTCAGCCTTAGCGATAAAAGCATCGTAATCAAACGAGGCAAGTATCTTGTCAAGCTCGTCCGAGCCTCCGAAATAATGCGCTGCGGCAATACCGGGAACAACGATAGGCATACGATAGTTAGTAGGTCTGTCCATCCATACGTCACCGTAAAGAGAAAGACCGGTTCCGTAGTTATTTGCATCGTTAGCCATAAAGTTACTTATAACGCCATAGGCGGTCATAAGAATGTCACAGCGCTCGATCTCCTCCTCGGTAAGCTCAAACCAAAGGGTAGGAGTATTCTTTGCAAGGAGGATAGCACAAACTGTCGCAGGGTACGCCCAGATCTGCGCGGACTCACAAGCAGGCTCGTTGCCACCCTTCAGAACGTGCTTAAGGTGCTGAACGGCTCTTGTGTGATAAGGCTCACGCTTACCGTTTCTCCTCTCGTCGATAACAAGAGTAAAGAAAGCGTTTGCCGCCTGATGGATCTGAGGATATTGCTCCTTGCTAAATCCTATGTAGTGTAAGATGGGAGCTTTAAGCGCTCCGAGTAA
>JAZNBZ010000147.1:0-8150 GCA_045587285.1 Candidatus Flemingiibacterium sp.
GTACTTATATCGGGGGTAAAGTAATAGTCATAGTAGCACTCGCCGTTGTGCTCTTCCATCTGTACGCTAAGTATTTCTGCATTGCTTACAGTATTACACTTATCGCACGAGGTTATAATTGCCGTTTTACCGTCGACTGTAGAAATCTCAACGTCGGTGAAGTTGTGGTTAGAATATCTTGCCTCTCTTGCCGCGCTGTAGAGCTCTTCATCTCCAAAAGTAACAACGAACTCGGTCGTCACGATGACTGAGCAATCTTCCTCCACCTCGTCGGTGATATACGAAATCGCAAGATCGCAATCATCACATACGTACTTCTGTGTATGTCTGTCAAATGTGAAGGAATCTCTGTCAAATTTAACGTCGAAATTTTGACCGCAGGGGCATCCGACAACATAAACATTATGCTTACCGCAGCAGTATTCGTAGTCCTCTATTCTGAAAAGCTCAAAATTATTGTGGTCATTGAGAGTGTTCTCGCGAAGAAGCTCACAGTCTTCACAGGTAATGAGAAGCTTATATCCGTCGGTGCAGTACTCACCGCTCAGAATAAAGGAGTAGATATACTCGTGACTTTCTCTCCAATATTCGTTCTCACTCGTGTAGATCTCCTCGCCGTTTACATAGTAACTGATAATTGCGGTACCATATCTAATACAGTTATCGTCCTTTTCGGTCTCGTAAATGTACTCTGTACGTGTAGCACCGCAGTCATAACATTCATAGTGGGAATATCCGTCTTCGGTTTCTTCTGCGAAGGACCAAGAACATCCATCGTTTACATTAGAGTAAAGAATAGTATCACAGATATGGCAATATTCTTCTTCAATATAGCCGCCGCACATACCGTATTCTTCAAGGTCAATGACTGCTTCTTCAACTTGGTGGTTCCGGCTATAATATCTTTCTGTGGTCTCGCAAACAGGACAGTACTCCGTTACATAATATCCGTCCTCGCAAGCATCGCCCTCAAACTCATAGGTATATTCGTACTGATGGTTACTGCTAAACATACTATACACTCTCGTTTCATATACCACATCCCCGCAATAGATATACACATCGACATGTATAGTAGATTCACAAGTATTATGAGCTTCCGACCATCTCTGTTTAACAAACTGAAGTCCGCAGTCACGACAAGTCGAGGTGTGCTTTATACCTATCTGAACTCCGTTCTCATCAAAAACAGGGGATTCAACACCTTCGTCCATATTGCAGTTAAATTCAACGTTATGGAGATATGAAATATGCCCGCAGAGTGAGCAACGATCCACTATAGCATTTCCACCGCAGGAAACAGGGAGAGGAAGCACCAACTCACGCTCCACAAACGCGTCGTCACACCAATATCTTGTGTACTGACTGTAATAATCGCAGTTATCACAAGTTGTAATGACACTACAGCCATCTTCACAAGTCGCGCCCTTAAGCTCGTAGTTTTTCACGTATTCGTGATGTGTTTCTGTCGAATATTCTCCAAGCTCTGCATTATAGTAATAGTATACGTAATCGCCGTATGCATCTACGTATCCTTCAGCAGAGTCAAACACTGCAAACACAAGCACTACGTATGCATCGAGATCACTTTCGCAATCCGAGAAGAGATCCATCGAGATAGTCTTTTCACTTCCATCCTCAAAGATCGCGGTAAAGCCCGTCTCGGTCTCTACGAGTTCCGCTACCTGTCCGCTATACTGATCAATGAGGATCATTACCTCTTCGCCGTCAATTGTTATGACGGCAAACATAAATTCGTACGTTCCTTCAGCATAGCATACCTCGTATTCGGTCCAACCTTCACAGTCGGGATATGTCATTACGTATGCTAATTTATCGTACAAGGTCTTAAAAGCACGTATACGCAATCCGTTGTGGTACTCATATCTCTGACCCTTGTACTCAATATATCCGCCCCATCCGTCGTCACCGTCTGCGCGGATCTTATCGTCGAGCATATCATCCTCGGGCATTACAATTTCTTCATTAATGCTTTCTATGATGTCCGACCAGGTAACATTTATTTTTTCATTTACAACAATCTCTACACCTACGTTAACTTTAAGCTCTGCTTCGCTGTCGGAATAAATGAACTCGTCAGCATCAACAACAACCGAAGTAAACATTCCGTCAGCATCGGTTACAAAGTAAACCGAAACGCTGTCATAGAGAAGATCAAGGATCTCGTCGATATACTCTTTGATTTCTTCTTCGACGTCTTCTTTAGCGCCTTCCTCGGTTTCGGGAGCAGTCAGTCCATAGAACGCAAGCTCACGAAGATCGTCGATAATCTCATTTACATCATCAACGTAAGAGTCATCCTCAATGCCGAACAAAAACATACCAAGCGTAATGCCCTCAAATTCTTCGCTATTGATCTCTTCTTCAATATCAAAGTCATCAGGAGCACCAGCCTTCAAGGCAAGCTCATTTATGTTAGCAATAGTCTCTTCTGTATCTATACCCTTGTCATCAAGGTATGCGGGGATCTCGGAAATCTCAAGGCCGAGTATCTCTAATACGAGATCTGCAAGGCTATCGAACGAGCCTTCTCCGAAGTAGACATCGATAACCTCTGCAATTGACTTGGTAGCAAGGTTCTCATTCAGAGCATAGAGCTTATCATAATCAAGAGTTGCGATATACGAACCGTCAGCCTGCTTATCGAAGTTGAATATCATATTGAATACGTCTTCAAGAATAGCATTAGCATCGTCGGAATTCATATCAATAAGTGTGTCTATCGCGGGAAGCAATACCTCCTCAAACCATTCATACGAATATATCACAGCTACTTCTCCGCCCTGCGCTCCAATAGCCTTTTCAAGAAGCGAATCAATAGTCACCTTGATATTTATGCTCTTATCAGCAGTATCTCTTCCATATTCTATATTGATATAAACGTATCCATCGTCAATAACTGCCTTGAACTCATAGACTGCGTTAGCATCAGCTATCGGTCCGTTAAAGATAACGATGCTTCCGATTGCCGCGCCGCCGAGCTCACCATCCTCAAAGTAAAGAGCGAGTTCGGCAATATCTATCTGCTTAATGCTTCCTATAAGCTCAAGTTCACCAAGAACGTCATTATTCTTCTGCTTGAGTTCATAAGAGAAATCTTTTACCTTAACAGCAAAGCCGTCTATCTCCTTCCATGAGTTAACAAGGTTTACGTAATAAACGTCAACGAAATCTTTTCCGCATACCGTACATACTCCGTTTACGTAATTATGCTCACCCGTTGCGGGAACATCAGACACCTTCGTTGCGCCACACACGCAGTAAGCGGTGCTTTCGCCTGTCTTATCGCAGGTAGGAGCCTTGGTAACGGTATCATTCCTGAAATTGTGCTCGGTTACGTCTTTCTTTTCACCGCAAACACATTCGTACCAATGCTCATCGTCATTCTTGCTCCAAGCAGAAGCAAACTCGTGGTTGGGATTACCAACTTCAATTACCTTTTCATCGGTGTAATCCTCACCCTCATAGGAAACTGTTGCCGTGTAAGTAGTCTTAACGAAATTAGAGCAAGTGCCGTTTACCACGGTCTTCTCAATAACAGCGTTCAAAACCACAACGTGCTCACCGTCGTTCTCACAAACGAACTTCAGAGTTGCCGTGCTATAGTTTTCGGCCCAAGTCCAAGCGCTTGCCTTGTATGAGTGACCGAGTGCTTCAACGGGTCTATCAGTAAAGCTATAATCACAGTTATTACACTCGTGAAGCGTATAACCGTCAGCTTCGCAGGTTGCACGAACAACTGTGTTGGTGTAAAGATGCGCCAACTTTGCATAGGTATCGGTGTACTCTTCATCACAGTTATCACATCCGTACTTTGTGTATCCGTCGGCAGCACAGGATACCTGTGCAGAATCTATAACGCTCCAAGCGTGACCGCTTGCGTTGAGCTTGGTTCTGTAGCTGTGTCCGCAATCCTCACAAGTATAGAGAACGTATCCGTTTTCGGTACAGGTTGCTGCGTGAGTTTCGGACACGTAATCGTGACCGTCTCCAACTATGAGAGTGCTTTCGTCGATATACTTGTTATGACAACGAACACACACGTAAAGATCGTATGCGTCCTTGGTACAGCTACCCTCAACGTGCTGAACAACGTAGCCGTGTGTATAAAGCGCGCATCTCTCCTCAGGCTTAAGTCTGGTTACGGTGTAATACGAAAAGTGGTTGGTCTTAAAGGTAACGTATCCGTTGTTGTAAGTAGCCTTTATAGACTCAAGCTCACCGTCGTCGTTGATAAACCATACCGCTATGCTATCAACATCCTCGCCCTCTGCCAAGGTATAAGGAAGCGTGATAGTTACCCAGTTATTTTCGCCAAAGTCAGAAATATTTTCAGTTCCGTTATTTATCGTAAAGTTGTAGATCGGGCTGTTGCCTACCTGAGCGAGCTGCTCATCAGACAATCCGAGATCCATACGGTCGTCATCTTCAAGCTTATCGGCAGAAACTGTAACGTTCTGGTCACCGATAGTATCGATTACGCCGCTGTCAAGGCTGATGTTTGCCTCGTTGAGCTCGATCTCCTTGTCAGCAAGATCTTCAGCCTTTATTTCATCGGTTTTAGTACCTGTGTAAACTGTTACAGTCTTAGTATCGGAACATACAGAGCAAGTGTCTATTCTTACGGCCTCAACTATCTCACCGTTTACCCAAATATGACCCGTTGCATCAGCAGGAATAAGCTCGGGCTCCTTTTCATCTCCGCAGGCACACTTAAAGGTCTTTTCACCCGCAACAGCGCAAGTAGCGGGAGTACTTATGCTTGCAACATAAGTATGCTTATATACGGTCTCACCCGATACTTTTTCACCGCAATCTGTGCGCTGACAAGTATATACCAAAACGTATTCGCAGCCGTTTACCTGCTTTTCTTCTGCAGTCGCACCGCTTATATCGTGATCCAATGCGGCACCTACGGTCTCCTCGTCGGTGTCACCGCAATTACATTTATAGTGATTTACCTCTGCCGACGTGCAGGTTGCCTTATCGATAGAAATAAGAACATAATTGTGAGTGGTTACGTCAGTCTTACCGCATACGTCACACTTGTGATCGTTGTCGGTATCTACGTCGGAGCAGCTTTCAAGTATCGCGCCGCAACCGTAATCACAAATGTGGTCAGCGTCGGTCTTTGAGTCTGCGTGAGCTCCTATATCGTTCTTTCCACAGCCGTTATCACAAATATGATCGTGATTTTCGTCCTTATGATCAAGAGCCGTACCGCTGGTCGCACCACATTCGGTGCAAGTTGTACCGTTATAGCTGTGCAAGGTTATATCAACATTTCCACAAGCGTCGCAGTTATGATCGCCATCGTTTTCTTTATCGTAACAGCCTTCAAGTACCGCACCGCAGCCGTAATCACAAACGTGATCTCTGTCTGTATTCGAGTCCGCGTGAGTTCCCATATCATTTTTACCACAACCGTTATCACAGATATGGTCATAGTTTTCATCCTTATGTCCAAGCGCAGATCCGTTTGTAAATGTATCAGCATCATTTGTGCTGACGCCACCGCAAGAGCAGGACTTGTAGTATACAGCCGCATTCTCACAGGTTGCAGCAGACTTGAGCGCAGCTGGCTTAAGTACTTTAACAGTAAAGCTGTGGGTAGTGTGTGCACCTGAAGATCCACCTCCGCCCGAAGAGCCTCCGCCTCCGCCAATGGAACCGCCGCCTGAAGAGCCACCGCCGCCGATAGAACCGCCGAGAGGATCTCCGTATGTAAAGGTATCCTCATCATTGGAACTTATCAAACCGCAGGCGCAGGATTTGTAATATACAGCCGCACTCATCATTGTAGCTTCTGATTTCAGCGCATCTTCGGTTACTGTTTCAAGAGTGAAGCTATGTGCGGTAAGGTCACCGCTTGTAAAGGTATCCGCATCATTCGTGCTGACCGCGCCACAGGCGCAGGACTTGTAATATACAGCAGCACTTTCGCAGGTAGCTGCAGTTTTCACTGCTTCGTCCTTTACGGTCTCAAGTGTAAAGCTGTGTGCAATAGGATCGCCACTTGTAAAGGTATCCGCATCATTTGTGCTGATCACGCCACAAGAACAAGACTTGTAATATACAGCACCGCTTGTGCAGGTAGCTGCAGATTTTAATGCCTCGTCTTTTACGGTCTCAACGGTATATGAGTGATCCAATACCGAGCCTTCCGTAGCAGAACAGATCTTACAGGTTTTAGAAGTGGAGCAGGTAGCCTCATTCCAATCGTGACCGAGTGCGTCGATAGCGGAAGTTTCCGTTTCTCCACATTCGGAGCACTTGTGTTCTTGAGTGCCTTCTTCAGTACAGGTCGCATTTTTTGTCGCAGACCAGTCATTCCATTGGTGAGAGCATTCTTTCTCTTTACCGCAGGATACCAAGCCAATAACGCAAGAAACGACTATGAACAAGCAAATAATACTTGCTAATACTCTGTTTTTAGGTTTCATTATGTGCCTCCGTTTTTTGTTTTTGATCACCGATGTGCTTCCAACTGCGAATTGTCGTTGATAAGTTCAATCGAATAAATTACATTATAGTACTCTAATATGCTGAATTCAATAGTTTTAGTTTTTATTTACAAAATATTCATATTTTCTCTTAATCTAATAAAATGCAGCCACACGAAAAAGCCGTGTGACTGCGTTTATGTAATATTCAATTTTTCATCCAACCAAATTTAATTGCGAGGATAAGCAATATCAGCAAAAGAAGAATGCCAATAAATACTATCAAGGCAATTTTAATACCCTTTGGGCGCGACTTGATTTCAGAAACCTCGGGGGCACTCTGTCCGAGCAGAGTTTCCCACGTATCGCAAGCATTATCTGTTAATACCGACAAGTTCTTTCTGGCTATATCTCCTCGGTCTTTTCTGAATGATACAACAAAAAGGAGATAGCCACCCGCACCGATCAGTGAAACTATAAAAGATATCAACAAAGCGTCAAGCAAATAAGAAAGTCCGAAAATAAGATCGAGGGTTTCCAATAATTCAGCCATAGTTTTCTCCTTTATTTTAACTTTTTTCATTATACCATAAAACCTATTACTTTTCAACCTTTACAATAAAAATGCTTTTCGCCAAAGCGAAAACCTACCTCACTTCTTCACTATTCACTATTACTTATTACCTTGCCAAAAATCCCGCCGAGTTAGTGAAGAGTGAAGAGTGAAAAAGTAAAAATCCCACACTGACGTGCGGGATTTTTGTGATGTGTGGCCAATTTAGATGCACGGATTTTCTCGCGAAGGTAGACTACTCCCTTAACGATGATGGAAGTTGCACTTGTCCGCTGTCTTCCGGGGCGCAACGCCATGCTTGTAACGAGTCCTATGTAATTAAAACATCAAATATATAAAATAGATCAACAGTATCAAACAAAGTAAGCAAATAGCTATTATTCCTATAATAGCACCGACCCCTAACTTTTTGCGCATCTCTTTATTACAAAAAGCGCGAATCAACGGAGCACCAAACAAAAATAAAACTTCTGTGCACAAAAGAGAGAGGATAAGGCACAGAGGAATTTTTTGATTATAGCTATCTACAATAAAATCCAATCCTCTATAACGCAAACCAAATGCAATCTCAATTCTGTCGCACGGCATCGAAGGAAGAAACTGTAAGATGATTGCTCCTACAAGTGTTACTTGATTTAATATGCAAAAAAACAATTCAGATAACATTAAATTGCGGTCTTTTTTCTTCTTTTTGGTATTATGATGCCAAGTGAAGATGATGCTGGGAAACGCAATAAAATTGTATATACCTTGAGATTTTATATAGTACATCTGGGGATTTGGATTAAAAAAACGCATAAATTTAGCGATAAGTGTGCTAAGCAAATATATAATTATAAAGGTGCAAGTGTTTGAAACAAACTGCCACATACAATCACCGCCTTTCTTTCCTCCATTATACCACAACTTTGTAAACATTTCAAGTGCGGTAGTTCAAATCTGTCCAAAACGTCGTTGCATCTACGGTTTTTCAATAAATTTTGAATTGTAGGGGCGACCATTGGTCGCCCGCGGGCGTTCAATGAACGCTCCTACGTTGTGGCGGTTCGAATCTATCCACAGTTTCGGTGCTGTGGGATTTATAAAAAATGCTTTTCGCCTCGGCGAAAAGT
>JAZNBZ010000148.1:0-2153 GCA_045587285.1 Candidatus Flemingiibacterium sp.
GAAAACGGTGCGGATTTTTTTGTGCGCCGTCGCCGCGCTCGCTACCGCCTTACTGTAGGGGCGACCATTGGTCGTCCGCAACAAACGGCTACCCCTACCTCGGTAGGGGACGGCGCCCACGACGTCCCGCCTACGAACGGCTACCGCTCGCTTTGACCTCGCGCGCTCTTCGCGCTCGGGGAGGACGAAAAGGGAGAGGGAGGGCGCTCAGGCGCCACCCCCTCCCTCCCCCTTTTAATCCCCCTTCACCTCTTGGCTCAAATATATGTAAAAGGGAGCCTTATTACCTCGCCCCAGCTCGGAACGTCGTATTTCCGTAAGCTTCGTACCACAGAGTGCTTATTTAACGGCGCCAATTTCCTAACGGAAATGGAAATTGGCGCATTTCGGGGGGTGGCGCGGACGCTTCGCTGATAGCCGTGGAATCGCGCACCGTCGCGCACGCAAAGCCACCCTTTTCACACGCCGCCTTCTTTTAGGCGGCGTAGCCAAGAGGTGAAGAGGGTTCAAAAGGGGGAGGAGGAGCTGTCGGCGACTGAGATAGTTCCTCCTCCCCCTTTTCGTCTCCCCGAGCGCGAAGCGCGAGGTTATACGAGCGGTAGCATTCGTGAAACGCGCGAGGATAATGAGCGCGGCGAAAAGAAGCCGCCTCAAACGAGGCGGCTTCCTAAAATCACTTCTTTAAGAAAATCTCAATAACGGGAACGACCTGATTCGGCTTGATGACCGGCAGCGTGAATGCAACACGCTTCGGGTCAACGGGAGCGTCGTCCTTGTAGCTTCCGGCTTCGAGCTGTACGGGTGCACCCTCTGCCTTGAACTTGATCTCGCTTCCGTCGTGTAAGAACTGCGCGTAGTCGATCTTGTCAGCAAGGTTGTCGAGCACAAGAGTGCGGAATGGGTAGGAGAACAGATGCGCGTAAAGACGCGAGCCGTCCTCGCTCTGGGTGTAGTAAACGCCGTTCGGCGCAACAAACTCCGGCTCTGCCATCGTACAGCCGTAGATCGAGCGGTTGTTGTACTTCATCCACTTTTCGAATACTCCGAGCGCATCGCACGCACGCTCGTCTATGTAGCCTCGTGCACACGGGCCTACGTTCATAAGAAGGTTACCGCCGCACGATACGGTCTTGATAAGCATCTCAATAAGCATCTCGGGCGACTTCCAGGTCATCTCGTCGCGGTGGTATCCCCACGCACCCGAGAAGGTCTGACATACCTCCCAGGTCTTGTATTCGCCGTTTTCCCACTGCGGCCAGGTACCAAGCTGTCGCTGCTCGGGAGTAACGGTATCCTGCGGAATACCGAGGCGGTCGTTGATGATGATGCCCGGCTGAAGCTCGCGGATCATCTCGATAAGCTCCTCGGAATGCCAAACCTCGGGGCCCTTGCTGTCGGGTCCTTTTACGTACGTAACATTTTTTCTGGTGGGGTCGTTAGTAAAGGAGAAGTCGAACCAGATAATGTCGATCTTGCCGTAGTTGGTCATAAGCTCGCGAACCTGATTTTTCATGAATGCTGCATAAGCCTCCATATCGCGGCCCTCGTTCATTTTCTCCTTGTCGGGATGTCTGTTCTGAGGATGCCACATATCGATGGTGTAATCCTTATGATACCAGTCGAGCAATGAGTAGTAAAGACCGACCTTAAGACCTTCCTCGCGGAATGCCTCAACGTACTGGCGTACGATATCGCGTCCGTAGGGAGTGTTGGTGATCTTGTAGTCGCTGTACTGGGTTTCGAACATACAGAAGCCCTCGTGGTGACGGGTGGTGAGCACCGCGTACTTCATACCTGCCGCCCTTGCACGCTTCGCGAGGTCACGCGCATCGAAAAGATCGGGGTTGAAATACTTGAAATACGGCTCATAATCCTCGTTGGTGAGCTTTTCGTAGCTCTTTACCCACTCGTGACGCGCAGGCATAGCGTAAAGTCCGAAGTGAATGAACATACCGAAGCGGTCGTGAACGAGCCATTCGGTATCGCCGGGGGTTTTTCTGCGAACGTAAGATGACATTGTGTCGTCCTCCTGATTTTTTTAAAATTGTTTCCACCTTTAGTATAACACGCTAAGTGCTTTGTGTAAATGTAAAAAAAACTTTTTTATATGTGTTTTTGGCAAAAAACGTGTTTCATTTCAACGCTCTGAAAAG
>JAZNBZ010000149.1:0-7403 GCA_045587285.1 Candidatus Flemingiibacterium sp.
CCGGAGATGGAAATGCTGTTCCTCACGCTTACCGCTCGGTTGAGAAAAGCAAAAGGCAAGAAAGTCTATGGATATCTTGATAAGAACACGAAGAAGATCGTAAACGACATCGTGCAGATGGTTGCCACGGATAACGATATAACTGAACTGTACGATCTGTGGTACAAGTGCAAATGCGAGATCAATCACACCTACACCGATGCCGATCCGATAAAAATTCCGATTGAGGAGAACAAGGAGTTCAAAGCTATCCGTAATGCGGTGGTGAACATCGCGGTACATTACGGAGACAAGTTGGACCGGGCAGAAGCACAAAACTCATCTTCTGACACCGCGTCGAAACCTCTGCCGAAGTTTGGTGGATACATCACCGCGCTGTTCCGCCACGCAAGCAGCATCATCGATAACAGCTCGGCGATGGAAGACAGCAAAGCTCCTATGGTGGATTCGAAGCTCCGGCGCGAGATCGAGCAGAAGAAGCGTGGGGAGATGTCGATGTATTGATTGAAAACTAAAACACGACGTAGGGGGTACTATGAAAAACTTACCGACATTCGAATGTTCCATGCTGGAGGCATTCGAAGATACTTCACTTGGAAATTTGAATGCGATTGACAAAGACGGGACAGTATATGTGCCTGCAATCGAGACGGCAGAAAGACTCGGCTACAAAAATCCGCGCGATGCCATCCGGCGGCATTGCAGGCATGAGACTATTACAGTCGATGAATGGGTAATCACCGGCAAGAAAGCGGATGGAAGCGTTGCCATGCAATGTGTGCATAAGAAATATATTTGCGAGAGTGATTTCTATCGGCTGATCTTCCATTCGCGCCTGCCTATCGCCGAAGAATTCACACGGTGGATCTGTGATGAGGTGCTGCCGCACATCAGAAAATATGGGTTCTATCCCGGAAAAAGATTCTTACGAAGTGCGTTGGCATACAAGCAGGCGCTGGATGATGCAATTGCAGGAAAGATTACGTTTGAGGAAGCGGCGGAGATCAGTGATACCTTTCAGAAAAGCCTTGCCGCAATGCAGGAAAAGGTACCCCCACGTCGTGATTTGAGCGTGGAGGTATGATTGCAACTTTTCTGATAACACCGCCATTTTCTCTGGATATATTCCATCAAATATGCTATAGTGTAGTACAGACAAACGAAAGGAGATGATACTATCGCAAAACGAAGACCAAACGGCGACGGCATGATACGAAAGAGAGTTGACGGACGTTGGGAAGGCCGCATCACGGTCGGACATAAGGATGACGGCAAGCCGATTTATAAGGCGGTACTTGCCAAAACGCAAAAAGAATTGATTCCAAAGCTGAATCAGCTCAAAGAAACCTATGCAGACGTAGAGCTGACCGAGGAGAGCCGCATGACGCTCGGTCAGTGGCTCGACAAGTGGCTGACGGAATACAAAGCACCGATGATTCGCAAAAGCACGGTTGACGGTTACCGGCAATACATTGATAATTACATCAAACCGTACCTCGGTGACAAGCCGATCACGCAAGTGACCACTGCCGACGTGCAGAAAATGTACAATACGCTCAAAGAATCGGGACGCATTCGTGAGGATGCTAAAAAAGGCAAAACACTGTCAAACTCCATGGTGCGCTCGGTACATATGCTTCTGCACGAAGCAATGGATGGAGCGGTGCGGGAAGGACTCACACCGTGCAATCCCACAAATGGCACGACGATACCGAAGCTCGAGTACAAAGAGAAAACGGTTCTCATCGAGTCACAGATTGAAACGTTCATGAAAGCGGCGGAAGCCGACGAAATGTGGTGGGATTTCTTCAAAATCGAGTTGATGACCGGTATGCGCCGCGGTGAGATATGCGGACTCAAATGGGAAGACTTCGATGAAGTGGCAGGAACGCTTCATGTGCGGCGATCGGTTCGCTACGAGCAGGGACAGCCGAGCATCGGTGAAACGAAAACGAACGAAGGAAACCGCAAAATGATCTTGCCGCGCGTATTGGTGGAACTCCTCTCAGAACGAAAGAAATCCTCGCTGACTGAGTGGATATTTCCAAATCCGCTGAAGCCGGAGCTTCCCATGAATCCCACATCAGCGTACAGACGGCTGAAGAAGCTCCTTGGTGAAGCGCAACTTCCCGACATGACCTTCCACGAGCTTCGCCACACATTCGCCACGCAAGCTGCATCGAACGGCATTGATCCGCGAACACTGGCAAGCATCCTCGGCCACACAAAGGCGAGCTTTACACTCGACACTTACACGCATATCACTACGGATATGCAGAACAACGCGGCAGTAATCGTTGGGAACTACATTACAGATATATTCGGAAAGGAGCTGAAACCGTGGGAAAACGGAAGCGCAAATCAGGCGACGGAACATTAAGAGAACGCAAAGACGGACGTTTTGAAGGCAGAGTAGTCATCGGTTACGATGAAAAAGGACTGCCCATCACGAAAAACGTCACCGCAAAGACAAAGCAAGAGTGTGTCGAAAAGCTCGATGCACTCAAAGAAAAACTCGGCAAAACGTCCGGTAAGATAAGACCGGACATGCCGCTCGGAGAATGGTTAGACCATTGGTATCAGACATACTCAAAGCCTGCACTTCGACCAGCAACACAGGTGGGATACGAAAATCATATCTACAAACACATCATTCCCGCTATCGGCAAGATACCGCTGAATGAGCTTACAACAAACGATTTGCAGCTATTCTACGCAAACCTAAAAAAGAGCGGTCGAATTATTCGGACGGATATCTACGGCGAAGGTCTGTCCGACCGCTCGGTGCGCGCCTGTCACGCATGCTGTCGAACTGCGCTTGACAAGGCGGTTTCGGAGAAGCTGATTCGGAAAAATCCGGCGATGGACTGTAAACTGCCACCGAAGAAAGACCGCGAAATGCAAGTGCTGACAGCGGACGAAATGCGGAGGGTACTCATACAAGCAAAAGAAGAAGGCTGTTACGAAATGCTCCTGCTTGATCTTGCAACCGGTATGCGTCGTGGAGAACTGCTCGGACTACAGTGGGATGATATAAATATCGATACAGGTGAAATCAGAATCAACAAACAAGTGCAAGCGATTGATGGCAAACTAATCGTATCACCGCCAAAAACGAAAAATTCGAATCGCACGATCATCCTGCCACCGCCACTACTAAATGTACTCCGCGAATACAAGCAAACTGTAAATTCGCGGTGGGTGTTCCCGTCGCCAGTGAAAGCAGATTCACCGCGAGATCCGACCGCTTGCAGAAAACGATTGTCCGCGATACTCGAACATGCACAGTGTAAGCATGTACGCTTCCATGATCTGCGTCATACATTCTCGACGCAGGCGATACAGTATGGCATGGATGTCAAAACACTTGCCGCGACACTTGGGCATTCGTCGGTGGAAACGACGCTGAATGTGTACTCGCATGTCACCGATGAGATGCAGCGCGCCGCTGCACGGAAAATTGACGCGATGTTCGGTGGTTCGGAAACGCATGAGGGTGTGTCACCACCGCAAGAGAAAACCGCACCACAGGCTGTATTTGAGCCGTACAAGGGCAAGCGCAGAAAAGCCGGCACGGGATGCATTACGCAGATAAACGAGCATCTGTGGGAGGGGCGGTACGCGCCTAAGGTGGACGGCAAACGGGTGGCGAAATGCGTATACGCGGATACGGAGGCAGAATGCGAGGCGAAGCTTGCGGAGCTGATACGCGAGATCAAGGCGCGGTAATTGCACCGCATAAATCAAAGAAAAAACGGCGGTTCCCCGTGAGGAGAATCGCCGTAAAATTCTGTCTATGGTCAAACATGTGGTCAGGCAGAATTTGAGGAAATAGTAAAAAGCCTCGCAAACGCACTGTTTGCAAGGCTTTATCTGGTCGGAGTGACAAGATTCGAACTTGCGACCTCTTGGTCCCGAACCAAGCGCTCTACCAAGCTGAGCCACACCCCGATGTGCATTTTCGCAACAGTAGTATTATAGCAGAGTTTTACTCGTTTGTCAAGGGGCTTTCTTAAAAATGTTCTAAAAATAATGCGCGAGGGAGCGCACACCGTGAAACTACGCGGCGTGCGCTGTATTTACCTTATTTTCTTACGAAAAGCACACCGAGCGTGTTCCTTCCGCAGTGCGAGGAAATGGTACAGCCTGCGCGGGTGACAAGCACCTCATTAAACACCCCGTACGCCTTGACCGCCTCGACGCACGCGCGTATTATCGCCTCGTCACAGCCTGCGTGGGTTACGAAAATGCGCGTCGTGTCTATCTCGTCTATGTATTTGAGCTGGTCCTCTACGTACTTCTTAAGCGTCATACCGAACTTGCCGCGATATTTCTTGCCAACGCCCATTTTACCGTTTACAACGCCTATGCACGGCTTTAGCTGAAGCAGATTTGCGCCAAGTGCCGCTATAGCCGAGCATCTGCCGCCCTTATAGAGAAATTCGAGGTCATCGACCACGAACGATGCATCGACTCGCGATGCCATATCGCGGCACGCCTCGGCAATCTGTTCCGCTTCCATACCGACGCTTGCCATATCGTGTGCCGCCATAACGAGCAGTCCGCCGCCCGTCGAGAGGTTGCGCGTGTCCACCACGTGCACGTTCTCGTAATTCTGTGCGGCAAGGCGTGCGTTATTGAAGGTCGAGGACATATCCGAGCTTATCGTGAAAAGCACGACGGAGTTGCCGTCGTCCGTTTCGGCTTTAAAAAAGTCGTCGAACTCGTTTACGTTCACAGCCGCCGTTTTCGGAAGCTCGCCCGTTTTTTCGTAATGCGCGTATATCATATCCGGATCGATATCCACGCCGTCGCGGTAATGCTTGTCGCCGAGCGAAACGGTCAGCGGCAGGATTTTAAGCCCGACGCGCTCGACAAGCTCGGGGGAGAGGTCTGTCGTGCTGTCACTTGCTATGGTAACTTTGCTACTCATAATTTCATCTCCGTATTATTTCAGACATAGGGCAGGGCTGTTACAAAAGCAACAGCCCAAGGGGTTATTTCATATTGTGAGCCTTATAAAATTCTACGTACTGATAGAGTATTTCCGCAGTTGTCTCGATACCGAGTCTGGAAGAATCGAGCGAGAGGTCGTAGTTGTCGATCTTGCCCCACTTCTGACCGGTGTAATAGTTGTAATAATTGGAACGGCGCTTGTCGGTCTTGACAATGATGTCCTTCGCCTTGTCAGGCGTGATATCGTGAAGCTCGGCGACGTGCTGTGCTCTGAAATCGAGCGATGCGTGGATAAACACCTTGATAAGGTTCGGGTAGTCGCGGAGCACGTAGTCGGCGCATCTGCCGATAAAGACGGCAGGACCGCTGTCAGCGATCTCCTTTATGATATCCGACTGGGTGATAAAGAGCTTATCGTTTATGGGCATATCGAAGGCGATATGCGCGTTGCCGCCCCAGAAGGAGCTGCCCATAGCGAGCGTATAAAGAAGGCTGTTCGTTGCCTTTTCGTCTGCTTGATCGAGCACGTGATGTGCAAGGCCGCTCTTTTCTGCGGCGAGCTTTATGAGCTCGTTATCGTAAAAGGGAATACCGAGCTTTGCGGCGAGCTCCTCACCTATATGACGTCCTGCGCTGCCGTACTGTCTTCCGATTGTGATAATAAGATTAGAGTTCATATTTAGCCTCCTTGAATTGTTTTATATATTGGGACCCACGATCTGGTTCATCGGGGTGAAAACGTACATATTCTTTTTGAGTCTGGGCTCTTCGAGCTGCTCGATCACCTCAAGATGTCCTTCGAGATATTCGGTGAGCGTTTCGATAGCGGTGTCGATTCTTGCGCGAAGTCCTCCGTATCTTAAGTCGAACACTGACCAGCCCATTGATTTATTATATTTGTGCCAGATTTTTTTGTGCTCCCTGTGAAGCGCTTCGGTTTGCGCCTTCAGTTGCGGCAACACCTCGTTTAACAGCCGCTCAAGCTCTTTTCTGTCGCCTGCCTTGTATGCGGGGGCAATCTTCTCGCCAACCTCGCACTTGAGTGCCAAATATTCGAAAACAAGCTTCGCGAAGGGATACACGTCGCTGTATGCACCTCCGTTGAAGGCGCGCATCTTCTCGGCACAGCGCACATAGTGCTCGCTCATAGGCTTTTCGTAAAGCTGAACGTCGTAAAGTCCCTCGAGCACGTCCTGCCAGAAAAGCGGCTTGCCGCGGAAGCCCTCCTCGTAGTCCGAGTAGTTTTCGTCACCTTCGCAGGTATCGTAGAATTTACGAAGCTCGTAAAAGCCGTCAAAGTCTGCACCGGTGCAGGCTTCAAAGCGTGCGCGAAACTCACTTTGCGACAGTTCTCCTCGGTAAACAAGCTCTGCCATATAGGAAAATCCGAGCAGATTTGTAACTACGGGACACTCGCTGTTCCACACCGTCTGCATAACGTCGCGAACGCCTACCTTGCGGCAGGCGGCGATAGATTCGGTGCAGCTTTCCATCATCTTATCGTGATGCGGGAAGTGACCGCTCCAGCTCCAGGTTGCGCCGGCGTAAATTATGTTTCTGTCAAGCTCGACACACTTTTTAAGCATATACTCGTCGCAGCCCGGCGCCTCGCCGTAGTGCCACATAACGAGCTCCATATTTTTCGGTATTTTCGACTTGGTTTCATCGGATATAACGCAGTCCTTCGAGTAGTAGCGTCCGAGCTTATCGCTCGAGCGGAAATACATATCTACCCACATCATAGGCTTAAGCCCGTATTTGTCGGTGATAGAGCAAAGCCTGCCCATATACTCGTTGAAGATGTCGATGGCGGGGACGTATCCGTATTTATCGAGGAATTTGCCTCTGCCCATATCGTTGGCTTCGTCCATACCGATGTGTATACGCCTTGAGCGGAAGCACTCGGATGCGGTTTTTATCATTTCCTCAACGAATTTAAACGTGGCTTCCTCTCTTGCCATAAGCACGGTCGTGGTGTCGCGCATAAGAGCCGCTTCGCTCCAGAAAAGGTAATGTCCCATATGACCGTAGCACTCGATGCAGGGAATCACCTCGATGCCGTATGTATAGGCGTAATCGTCGATCTCGCGAAGCTCATCCTTGGTGTATCTTGCGCGCATATAGCCGAAATATTTATAATTTTCGAGGCTCATCTGATCCTCGGTGTAGAGCATCATCATACCGTAGCCCATAAGCGCGAGTCGGTCGATGATCTCCTTGACTGTATCGAGCTTATAGACTGCATTCTGCGATACGTCGATCATCGCGGACAGCTCGTTAAAGAAGGTGTCCTCGTTTATATCGAAGCTGCCGCCTGCTGCGTTTTCGCAGAGGATGCCGAGCTCGCGGAAAAACTGACATTTTTCGCGGTAGTAAATAACGGCACTTGCGCCATCGAGTGTTACTCCGATACGCTCGCCCTTCTCGGCGGTAACGGTTATTCCGTC
>JAZNBZ010000150.1:0-8459 GCA_045587285.1 Candidatus Flemingiibacterium sp.
AGGACGCGAGCTCACTCACCCGAACGACGACGTAAATATGAGCCAATCCTCAAACGATACCTTCCCTACCGCGATGCACATCTCGGCGGTGATCGCTATCGAGGACAAGCTCATCCCCGCGATAGAGCAGCTTATCGCAACCTTTAAGCGTCTTGAAAAGGAAAACGAAGGCATCGTAAAATCAGGTCGTACGCACCTTCAGGACGCAACTCCGATAAAGTTCAGTCAAGAAATAAGCGGTTGGCGCTCGTCGCTCGAGCGTGACGTCGAGCTTTTAAAGCTCGCCGCAAAGTCGCTCTACGAGCTCGCGCTCGGCGGTACTGCCGTCGGCACGGGACTTAACGCCCCCGAGGGCTTTGACGTGCTCGTTGCAAAAAAATGTGCCGAGCTTACAGGCAAGCCGTTTGTCACGGCAGAAAACAAATTTCACGCGCTCACATCGAAGGACGAGCTCGTATTCGCGCACGGTGCCATCAAGGCGACCGCCGCGGATATGATGAAGATCGCAAACGACGTACGCTGGCTTGCGTCGGGACCGCGCGACGGTCTTGGCGAGATATACATCCCCGAAAACGAGCCCGGCTCGTCTATAATGCCCGGCAAGGTCAACCCCACGCAGTGCGAGGCGGTTACTATGGTCGCCGTGCAGGTAATGGGCAACGACGTTGCTATCGGTATGGCGGCATCGCAGGGCAATTTTGAGCTTAACGTGTTTATGCCCGTCGCGGCGTACAATTTCCTGCAATCTGCAAGACTGCTCGCAGAGGCGATAGTATCGTTTGATATAAACTGTGCGGTCGGCATCACGGCAAACCGCGAGCGTATGCACCACAATCTTCACAATTCGCTTATGCTCGTGACTGCACTCAACCCGTACATCGGCTACGAAAACGCGGCAAAAACTGCGAAGAAGGCGTATGCGGACAACATTTCGCTAAAGGAAGCGTGCGTTGAGCTCGGTTTTCTCACGGCAGAGCAGTTTGACGAAGTATTCCACCCCGAAGAAATGTGCTGATTTTAAAAGGAGATATACAAAATGACTACACATATGCTCATAGACCTATTTGAGGCAATAACCATATTCTGCTTTGGTCTATCTTGGCCGATTGCTATACGCAAATCCCTCGTTTCAAGAACAGCGAAGGGCAAAAGCCTTTTCTTTGAGGTATTTCTTCTCATCGGATACGGATTTGGTATAGCGAGAAAGATAATTCAGATAGCGGCTCTTGACAGCAGCGGATTTCTCTTTTATTTGAGCTTTTTCTTCTACATACTTAACTCTATAGAGATATGTATTGATATAGCTCTCTATTTCCGCAACGTAGCGCTTGACAAAGCGAGAGATGCAGGAAAATCGGTTTAACCGACTCGGCATATTCAAAAGGCTCCCAAAACCGCGGGAGTCTTTTCCTTTGCAAAAAAATCTTTTACGCCATTTATCCTTTATGCTCTTGACTTTATCTGCGGTTGGGAGTAAAATATACTTGATACGCAAACCACTCTGTGCCGAGTTCAAAGGAGATACCAAAATGAGCCAAGCCCTAAAGAAGCCGCGCGCTTCAAATAAGATAAATATGTGCGAGGGCAAAATAATGCCCCAGCTTATACGCTTCGCAATACCGCTGATGATAACGGGCGTGCTTCAGGTGCTTTTCAATGCGGCTGACATAGTTGTCGTCGGCAAATACGCCGCCGATTCCGAGCTTTCGCTCGCCGCCGTCGGCGCGACTACGTCGCTCGTAACTCTTATCGTAAATCTTTTCATCGGTCTTTCAATCGGCACAAACGTTTTGTGCGCTCGCTTCTTCGGCGCAAAGGACGACGGTAATCTTTCAAAAACCGTACATACGTCCATATTCATAAGCGTTGTGGCAGGTGTATTTTTAACGTTGCTTGGCTTCTTCGGCGCAGGGCTCTTCCCGATGGTTATGAGCGTTCCCGAGAACGTCGTACCGCTCTCAACGCTTTATATCAGAATATATTTTCTCGGTATGATACCTATGCTTGTGTATAACTTCGCCGCGGCGATACTCCGCTCGGTGGGTGACACCAAGCGACCGATGTACTTCCTGACACTTGCAGGTGTAGTAAACGTACTTTTAAATTTACTTCTCGTTATCGTGTTTCGTCTTGACGTTGCCGGCGTTGCTATCGCAACTGTCGCGGCACAGACCATTTCAGCGACGCTTACCGTACGCTGCCTTCTCCGCGATGACGGCGCAATAAAGCTATATATAAAGAAGATCAAATGCTCAAAGCAGCATCTTGTGCAAATACTGAAGATAGGTGTCCCCGCCGCGCTTCAGAGCACTATGTTCTCGATAGCAAACGTAATAATCCAAACCTCGCTTAACGCGCTTGACATAGATATGTATCTCTCGGGGCAAATAATAAAGCAAGGCGTTCTCGTGGCGGCTTGCAGTGCTTCAACAAGCGTGGAATCGCTTGTTTTCACCGCTATGGACTCGGTTTATCAAGCGCTCGTTTCCTTCACCAGCCAAAATTTTGCCGTGCGAAATTATACCCGAATCAGAAAGGCACAGACACGCGGCTTCATTCTGCTCGCAATAATCGGTGCCATACTTTGCTCGTCGTGCTATTTTTTCCCAAAACAGCTCATCAGCATTTACGTTGACACAAAGGATACACAGCAGATAGAGCAAAGTGAAGCTGAGCCGCAAGACGTACAACAAAGCACACAGGACGAACTTGACAAAGAAGCCGCGGCACAAACCATACAGTACGGAGCGGAGCGCCTTCAGCTTGTAGGCGGCACGTGCTTCCTTATAGGCTTTGCAAACATTTTCGTTTCCGGAATGCGCGGTATGGGTTATTCTATGGTGCCTATGATACTGTCCGTTGCATTTACGTGCGCATCACGACTTTTATGGATAGCAACCGCTTTTCAATATAATCGTACGGTGTTTACGCTCTATATGGTCTACCCCGTTTCCTACGTTTTAACGCTTGCCGCACAGGCGGTAGCATTCTTCATCGTATTTCACGTTGTCCGAAAAAAATATCCGTCAATTCCGAGCAAGCTATAAAAAAGGAGCCGTACGGCTCCTTTTTTGCGCTTATTTTTTGTTGCAGCCACAGTTGCCCTCAACGTCACGTACCGCTCCGATACAGCCGCAGCCGCTTGTGTGCGGCACGCTTCTGCCGGGTGCGAACTCGTCGATCGGGAACGCCATACGGCGGAACGCATCGCAAGGCGAGCCGGTGTCCGAAGGCGCACATTCCTTATCGGGCACGCTGAACTCGAGCGCGTTCACGAGATACTGCTCGGGACGCTCTATGCGGATAACCGAGAAAAAGCCGAGCGATACCGCAAGATAACGGCTGCCTTCGTCCCAAAGCTCACCGACTGCGTTTGCAACCGCCGCGGGAATATCCGCGCACGAGCAGCAGCAAGTGCAGCAGCACGAGGAAGGCTCAACCACTCTCGTGCCGAGCACGACGGGATCAACGGTTTCCACCACCGCTACGGGCAAATTGTTGCCCATCTCACCCGCGCAGGGCACGGAGCAGAAGCCGTCCGCCGTAGCGTTCGAGCGGAATACGTGTACGCTTCCCTCGCCGCCGTAAAGCACGACGGACTTCTCAACAGCCGCGATACCGCTAAAGCACTGGCTCTTCCCGGGACACATACACGCCTCAAGCTCAAGCTTTACAAAGAAGCGTACAGTCACACGGTAGAAGCCGCGAGAAAGCTGTACCGGCTCGACGGTGATAGCGGACGAGCAAATTTCCGCCGATTTGGTGCGCACCTGCGAGGTATGTTCGATGATGCTCTGACCGAGCTCATCAAGGAATACGCGCGTATCCTCAAAGCAATCGCGGTCACGGCAGGAGTCGAACACCTGATAGGTGTCGATCACAACGCCGCACCCGTTCGTCCCCATACCGCGCTCACGGGAAAAGCACCCGTTTCTGTTGTCAGACATATATAAAACCACCTTTATTTAATCTTTATTGTCATACCTATGGACACGGCTTTACTCCGCATCCTCATTGACAAGATATGCGTGGCTCGGCGTTTGTGTTACGGTGAGTAGCGCACGCGCGTATTCTCGAGCTTGCTTCGCACTCTCGACCATATTTCCTGTGCGTCGGGACAGCTTTCAATGTACGTGCGCATACGCTCGTTGAGTCCGCATACGCGGCACACCACGTCAACGCTCGGCTCGTGCGGCGGTCTGAACTCGGCGGGCTTCGGCTGTATACCGAGATATTCGCATCCGTCGATACGCCGTCCGTTGCGGCGAAACTCAAGCAAGAGATATTCTCCCGTTCCCGTACCGCTTGAGCCCTGTATGCCGATGACCTCGCCCTTTTTCACGTAGTCGCCCTCGTTTACGTATCTCGCCGCAAGTCTTGCATAGGTTACCGTGGCACCGTCGTGCCCCGAAAGCGTAACGAGCGTTCCGAGTCTGTGCTCGCGCGAATGGATATCCGCGTTTCGCCCTGCCCTCAAAACGATTCCATCCTCAAGCGCGACGACCTCCTTATCCGAGCCGTATACGGAAGGAAGCCCTTCAAAGCAAAGCGCTCCGCGAGTTTGCTTCTTTCCGCTTATGCGTATCTCCGATAACACAAAATGCTGTGATTTATAAAGCTGCATTTTCATACCTCCGTTTGGTTTGGATTTTCTGAACACGTTGCGGTAAAAAAACAGCGCTCGAATTCCCGACGGTCAAGTCGTAAAGCTCTCGCGACGGCAAGCATCTCCGAATACCGAAATTCGCCCCTTCCCCAAAGGAGCTTTGAAAGTCTACCCTCACTGACTCCAATCGCCGACGCAAGCTCTGCCCTATCAAAGCTCGAGTCTATCAGCCTTCTTAAATATGCTCTGTCTGCCGCCTTCGTGAGCGCCATTATTTCACCTCCTTGTTCAGAATTTCTGAACTAATTATAGCATTACACAGTATCCGTGTCAAGCCCTGTGCAGATTTTTCAATGATTTTAGCACTTTTTTGTAGATTGACCTTGATTTTTTTTTATGGATTGGGTATAATATAGATGCAGACGAGTTCACAAAATCTGAACTCAATGCAAATACAAACAGAAAGCGAGAGCCGTAATGTCAGTTTTCAGCGAGCGTTTAAGATCCACAATGAAAAAAAACGGTATCACTCAGGCCCAGCTCTCCTCCCTCACGCATATCCCAAAATCGGCAATAAGCCAATATTTAAGCGACAAGTTCAAGCCCCGTCAGAAGCGTATCGGCATAATCAGCAGTGCGCTCGGTGTAAACCCCGCGTGGCTGTGCGGCTACGATGCTTTAGACGGTATTACGGTTGGCGCAAAAAAAATATCCCTCTCCGAGCACGAGCGTGCTATTATAAACGCATACCGCACCTCTCCCGACTTCAAAAAACGAATTGATAAGGAGCTCGCCGTTTTCTCAAACGAGGGAACCTTCGACGTCTTTCGCGTGGCGAAATCCGAGGACGGTACCGTTGCTCCGACCAAGGAAGAAATAACCGCCGCAAGGCTATCGCGCCTTGCCAATGCGCCGCAAACGACAGAGGATCTGTAATAATGTACGATTTTTACGGCGTATACTCCTCCTGCCGTGACGCCGCTTGGCGAAGTCTTATTGACTTCGACGTATGCTCTCTGCCCGTCAAGCTTATAAGCGCAACGAATCAGGCGGGAATACGCGTCGTACGTAACTCCGATGCCCACGAGCTTCGCAGCGGCGAATTAGGTGCAAGCGTATTTCTACCGAACAAAATATGGGTTATCGTATACGATAACACGCTCTCTGATGCCGAGGCGCGTATGGTCATCGCACACGAGTTTGGGCACATTCTGCTCGGTCACGAATATAAATACAGCGATTACAGATTTGACGGGGGCAAGGGCAAATTAAAAAGTGAGCGCGAGGCGGATATGTTCGCGCTTCGTTTCCTGGCGCCCGCCTGCGTGCTTCACGAGCTTGGTGCGCTCGACAGCACTGCGATATCGGAGCTTTGTATGATACCCAAAAGCGCCGCAAGTGCACGCGCCAAGCGTATGGAAACGCTTGAAAAGCGCAATATGTTTTATAAAAGCACGCTCGAGCAAGAGGTGCGCAATAAATTCGACGGATATATAAAAAAAGGCCTAAAATAGATAAAGAATATCGGAAAACACTCCGATATTCTTTATTTTTTGAATACTGCGTCCTACTTATGGCAACAATCACATAAAATCCAACTGTGGAGGATTATTATTATGATCAAAGGTTGTCAGCGAAAAATCATTATGGTCAAGGATACGGGCAGCAGATTTTTTGAATGTGCGTATTTCGTTTTAAAGCAGGATTTGCCGAAAAACTCGTGCGAATCGGATATGCTTTCACAGGCACACAGCATAATTGATGCATATATTCCCGATGGGCAGCCCCTCGGCGCTCCGAACGTTTATAAAGATGCACCAACCGATAGACGGAAGAATTTATCTCCCGTGCTTATGGGAATTATAAGCTCCGTGCTCAGCGTGTCGCTTACCGTTGCGGTGATGCTCGTGCTAAATTAAAGATCGTCCGCGTCCTGCACGGGACGGGGATCGTTTATATCAGCGCTTGCGTCACGCCGCGACTCCTTGTCGTGGTACACGCCGGTATAGCTTCCCTGCACGTCGGTGTCCTCGCCCGTTTCGCGCCACGCGCGAATACAGTCAACGACTGCCTCGGGCATAACCTTTAGCTTTCGTTTCATAACGTCACCTCATTTGAATGCGGCTTTATGCCGCAAAATAAGTTTACCCGTGTGAGGTGATAATATTATTAACAATATATTCATATTCGTTCGCTTATATAATTAACAAAATTATGATATAATAGTAGTGTAATTTTTTGTTCGTTATTTTCCAAGTGGCAAGCGAAGGAACGTTATTTTCGCTTTACACGCCGCAAAAAGCAGTACGAGGGCACCGTGCCGACCGCCTATATGCACGTTGTCCGCGTCGCTTTTCGTGCCGTGTATCAATCCATCGCCGGAGGGTGTTTTTTGTGCGCCCTTATTTTGTCGCGACGTTTTACGCCGCGGACGTATAGCGTGGCATTCAAGTTACATATTATCGGGCTTTTCCCCATATTCATACATTGAAAGGATAGTGAATTGTTTGGCAAAAAAGAAAAACACGTCAAAGCTTAAAGTAATTTCTCTCGGCGGTCTTGGCGAGATCGGAAAGAATATTACGGTACTCGAATACGAAAACGATATAATCGTCGTTGACTGCGGTCTCGGCTTCCCCGATGATGATATGCTCGGCGTTGACCTCGTTATCCCCGACGTTACCTACCTCGAAAAGAACCTCGATAAGGTACGCGGCTTCGTTATCACGCACGGTCACGAGGACCATATCGGCGCACTTCCCTATATCTTAAAGACCGTCAACGCTCCCGTTTACGGCACGCGCCTCTCCGTCGGCATCGTCGCAAACAAGCTCGCGGAGCACACCTTCGAAAAGAAGCCCGAGCTTAACGCTATCGAAGCGGGCGACGTCGTAAAGCTCGGCGTATTCTCGGTTGAATTCGTGCGCGTAAACCACTCCATCGCAGACGCGTGCGCACTCTCGATAAAGACGCCTCACGGCATCGTATTCTGCTCGGGCGACTTCAAGCTCGACTTAACCCCCGTCGAGGGCAAGATTATGGACATTCCGCGCATCGGCGAGATCGGCAAGCAGGGCGTAACGCTCCTGCTTTGCGAGTCCACCAACGTCGAGCGTCCCGGTTACACCCCCTCCGAGAAAAAGGTCGGACGCTCGCTTGACGGCATACTTCAGCAGCACGGCGACAAGCGCGTTATAATCGCGACCTTCTCCTCAAACGTGCACCGCGTACAGCAGATAATCAACGCGAGCGCGGCTCACGGACGCAAGGTTGCCGTAACGGGCAGAAGTATGATAAACATCGTCAAGACGGCAATCGAGCTTGGCTATATGAACGTGCCCGACGGCACGCTTATCGACATTTCCGAAATCAAGCGTTACCGCGACGATCAGCTTACCATCGTAACGACGGGAAGCCAGGGCGAGCCTATGAGCGCGCTTTACAGAATGGCGTTCTCCGATCACGACAAGGTACAGCTTGGCACGAACGACCTCGTAATAATCAGCGCAAACCCCATTCCCGGCAACGAAAAATATATCGGCAACATCATCAACGAGCTCTTTAAAAAGGGCGTCAACGTGCTTTACGACGCGCTGGCTGACGTACACGTTTCCGGTCACGCGTGCCAGGAGGAATTAAAGCTTATGCACGCGCTGACACAGCCGAAATACTTTATGCCCGTGCACGGCGAGCACCGTCATCTTATCAATCACAAGAAGCTTGCCGAGGAAATGGGTATGGCGGAAAATCACATCTTCGTTTCCGAAATAGGCAAGGTGCTCGAGATAGACCGCGACGGCGCACGCTTTAACGGCACCGTTCCCGCGGGTAAGATACTCGTTGACGGCTACGG
>JAZNBZ010000151.1:0-2370 GCA_045587285.1 Candidatus Flemingiibacterium sp.
CACGGCAGATATGCTCTTTTCCTCACATACAGCCGCCAAGACCGACACCTCAAAATCGAGGTGTAGGCTGTCCCCTGTCGCGAGCGCGCGGATATCCGATGCGGCAACCTCTGCGATGCATAACGGTGATTCGTACACTTCCGCTGCGCCAAGCTCACATTTTATCGGCACGCTTGCCGTCACGCCCGAATATGCGCCGCTGTCCTCCGTGATGAGACAAACGAGTGCGTTTGCCGCGAGCGCGAGGCGTCCGCGCTGCACGCTTATTTCGGGCGACGTGATCTCTATCTGCGCGTCAACGACGGACGCGCCGTCGCCTATGGAAAGCGTTTCGCGTGAGAGCGACTGTCCGACGGAGAAGCTCGTTGACAGCAGCTTGTCGGGCGATTTTACTGCGTGCGACTTCACGGCGCACTCCGAGGCGTGCGTCGTCGAGTACGCGTCGAGCACTACGCACACGTCCTCGCCGCCGACGATATGCACGTACACGTCAGCGCTCACGTCAAGCTCGACCACGCGCCTCTCGCCGTACGGGTTCTCGGCGACGTCGGCGTGTATCTCGACTGTGGTCGCGCTGGCGCGTGCAGAGAGCGTATCCGCTCGGCAGGCGGAGAATGCACCGCAGTGGTCGGCGGCGTCGGCTACGCAGACGACGGGTATCTTTCGCGAAAAGCTCTTGTATGTGCCTGCCTCGCCCTGCGACTTGTAGATACAGTCAACGTTCATCATACCCTTTAGGGATACGGTCGAGTCGTCGAGATTTAGCTTGGCTTCATTAAAAAATACGTCGGCGGTGCAGGAGATTATCTCGTCTATCGCGGGCTGCGACGGATCAGGCTCGAGGTTTTCTCCGATGCGGAGCGGCTCTGCGAGAAACGTACGCTCACGGCGCGCTGTAACGGTTGAGGTTAGCTTTTCGACGGCTGCGGCGGATACGTACTCAGGCGCGCCCTCGATGCTCGGCTCAATCCGGCAGGGAAGCGTTATTTTAACAGCGGTTGATACGGTGGATTTAAGCGTCAGCTTGCGCGGATTTGCAAGGCGTGCACTGCACGCGCTCACCGTCGGCGTTATACAGACGTTGGCGCGCTCCGGGCTATCAACGTCGCTTGCACAGCCGTCCCATTCGCCGGAAAAGTGTACGCAGTGCACGGATTCGCCGTTTTCCGTGTCGGCGGAGAATATCACGCTGTAATCGACGGCGCCCGAAAATTCAAGGCGGCGGCCGGAGATATAGCGTCCGATAAGCACGGGCTTTGCCGTGACGCGCAGTATGCGCTTGACGTCAGGGTAGACGTCGGGGAGAATGTAGTCTGCGGATAGCTCGGCGGGGATAGTTCCCTCGAATGCGAGAGCTTCGAGTAGCTGTGTTGGTTTCATAGGCAGTACCTTCCTTCGTGTTTTTTGTAAAAATATATGCGTGTGCGCCACAAAAAATGACGGAGGAAATATTTTTGAAAAAAATTCAAAAAGGTATTGACAAACGCTTTGGGTTGTGATAAAATATAATAGTCGTCGCGAGACGATATGCGCTTGTAGCTCAGTGGATAGAGTGCCCGGCTACGAACCGGTAGGTCGCAGGTTCGAATCCTGCCAGGCGCGCCAGAAAAAAGCACTTGCATAGCAAGTGCTTTTTTCAATTAAATCCGCCGATGGTGGAAGAAATCCACTATCGTGGATGAAATCGCTTCGCGATGAAATCCCGCCAATGCGGGGATAATATAGGCGGATTTAATTTCATCTGAGGCGCAACGCCGAAGATTTCATCCGAACGAAGTGAGGATTTCACCGTGGCATTGCCACGATTTCATTTATGATTGTAAAGGTTCAAATTCGTTTACAAAGAAACAGCACCCAAACGGCTGATCTGCTATGCGCAGGTCGTCAAAAGGGTGCGTCTTTTGTTTTTTTCTGTTTGTCAGCTTGAGAGGCTCGATTCGAGGATGCGGTAAATGTTTACGAGCGCATAGCGATGCGCGACGAAATGCGCCAATTTCCATTTCCGTAGGAAATTGGCGCCGTTAAATAAGCACTCTGTGGTACGAAGGTTACGGAAGTACGAAGTTCCGAGCTGGGGCGAGGTGATAAGGCTCCCTTTTACATATATTTGAGCCACGTAGGAGAGGGTTCAAAAGGGGGAGGAGGAACTATCTCAGGCGCCACGCCCTCCTCCTCTCCCTTTTAAACCCTCTTCTCCTCTTGGCTACGCCGCCTAAAAGAAGGCGGCGTCTTAAAAGGGTTGCTTTGCGTGCGCGACGGTGCGCGATTCGATGGCTAAAGGCTGAGCGGCACGATATCGCCGCACCGCTAAGTTAGCAAACGGTAAGAGGCTGTAGGGACAGGCGTGCTCGCCTGGCCGTCTGCGCGCAG
>JAZNBZ010000152.1:0-3954 GCA_045587285.1 Candidatus Flemingiibacterium sp.
ATAGAGTTAGCGCGTGCGAGCGCTTCTACGCTCTCGTAGTCGCCAGATGCATCGGCGGCAAGCGACGGAAGCTCGCCTAAAACGTCCCGAAGCGGAGCGAGTAACACGAGCAGCACCGTCAGCGACACAAGGTAGCGCACGTATTTTTTCATAGCACCGTCAGGCACAAAGCCGTCAATAAGCGCCGTCGCCGCCGCCGCGGAAACAAGCGAAAGTATAAACCCCGATATTCTCCCCATTTTTCTCTCCAAGTAACATCTACGCTGACATCGCGACCGCACTTTTAGCAAACACCGCAAGCGCGTACACGAACATCAGCGCGGCTATAACGCATATCGCCGCAAGCGAGCCAAGCAATCCTGCAATCTCCTCGAGTATGCGTTTTTCACGCTCAAGTCCGAGCACGTCCGCCGCCACCCCCGATACGACGACGCTCATACGCGTGAAAAGCACGTTTGTAACGACGGGTAACGTGAGCACCGCGATGATTATAACGCCGCCCCACCCTACGGTCGCCTTTACGAGCGCGAGGCTTTCCGCCACCGCCGACACCGCGTCGCTCGCGAGTGAGCCGACCACGGGCACGGATTTAGACGCGGCAAAGCGAAGCGCACGCATCGAAAGGCTGTCCGCGCGCGCGGCAATCGACGTCTGAAACGTCATTACAGCGGAAATAAGCGCCGTCGTAAGTCCGAGCACCCACGTGAATGCACCGCGCACCGTTTTGGATATACCGCCAAGTCCGGGCACGGAGCCGAGCCCCGATGCGACCGACAGCCCAAAGCAAAGCTGTAATATCGGATACAGCCCTTCCTTCGCAAGCGTTTCCACCGCAGAAAGTCCAATAAGCATCGCACCGCCCGACACCGCCGACGCGCTCACGCTTCCGCCCGCCGTACCGACCGCAATCGTGACGGGCACCATAGCGTTTACGACGTTCGATAGCTGTGCGAGGTATACCTCGACCGTATCCACGAGCGACACGGCGTTAGTGTATAGCGTGAGCATTATGCAAAGCCCCGATATAAATTCGAAGGGCACGCCAAGACCTTTCGACCTTACAGTCCCCCGAAGCGCACACAGAGCGGACGCCACGATAACAAGCCCAAGCGTCTTGCAAAGCGTTTTCAGTGCAGGCGACAGCGCCGACGCCACGGCGTCGCCGATAAGGTTGACGAAGTACTCAAGCGAAAAACGCTCGACAAATCGGTCGCTCTCGAATACGCCGTCGGGAAGCCTTGCGCGCACGTCCTCGGGCAGTGAGTCGATTATCCGTGATACGTCAAAATCGTCGGCTGTGTAAATATCCTCGGCGCACACGGGCAAGCAAAAGAGCGCTGCGATCATTGCTGCAAGCGTTATCCGCGCCGCCCACCTCATTTGACGAGCTCCCCTGCAAGTGCAATAAGGTCGCGTACGAGCGGCAGACACAAAACGAGTATCTCCGCCTTACCGACGAGCTCAAGCTTCTCGGCGAGCGAGCCCTCGCCCGCATCGCGGCAAACGTCAGCCGAGAGCTGTATAGCAAGCGTAATTCCGAGCGCCTTCGTCAGCGTGGAAAGGTACTCGGCAAAGCCCGTCCCCTCGACCGTCTCGAAAACGAACTCTATCACGGGCAAAAAGGCAGCCACCGATGCGCCGAGCAGTATCACCGACGCCGCAAGGCTCACGAGCCCCGAAAACTCACTTTTTTGCCCCTTTAAAACGGTAATCCCCACGAGCGCCAAAAGCGCCGCACCGCAGTATTTCAGCATATCTAAAACCCGAACACCGAGCGTACGCTCGAGAAAAGCGTGCCGAGCTTGTCAACGAGCATAAGCATAACTATAATAATGCCCGCGAGCGACACGAGCACCGCCTGCTCGTCGCGTCCGTATTTTGAAAGCAGCTGATATGCGATGCTCACCGTGAGCCCGATACCCGCCACCTTAAGTATCAACGTTACGTCCATAAAATTCTCCGCAGCTTTCATTTTGCGAAAGCTTCATTACGTTATAAATCCCAATTAGACTATATGCTTTCATATAAACATCGTCTTGATTGAGGTCCCTCCGGGAGGGCGCGACGCGTTAAGAAAATATGCCGGTGGCATATTTTTAGCCAAAGCGGGAAGCAAGCCGTGCTTGCGACCAGGGCCGAAGGCTGTCGCCTTTGGCGACTGAGGGAGAGTGCGTATACGAAAAACGGCTGAATCGTATATTGGCGCAGGCTCCTTCCGTCACGCTTCGCGTGCCACCTCCCTCTCGGAGGGAGGCTTTCATACGCCGAACATTCAGTAAAAACATATAAGGGAATTGGGCCCTATAACAGTATTATCGCCAGCATCAGTCCAAGCAGCATTCCGAGCGTTCGGCACACGCGCCCTCTTTGCCTATACTCCTCACGCGCCGCGACGGCAAGCTCGCCGATACGCTTTTCGAAATACGCGCAGTGTCTTGACGCCTCGTGAACTCCGTGAGCGCCGAGCCCATCAAAGAAGCGCACGAGCTCGTTTCTTTCATTCGCCGTAAGATTCAGCGTACGGCTGCACGCTTCCATCGCCTCACCGCCGCCGCCTTGACGAAGCGTCGCCAAAAAGCCACACTCGTCAAGCGTACGGCTTTGAAACGAGGCGTATATTCTGTCAAGCGGCGTCAGAAAGCCCTCGATCTGCGAGCCGACGTACGAGATTAGCTCCGCAAACGCTTCAAGCTGACGCACCCGTCTTGAGTATAACGAGGACGCCGAAAATCCAGCCGCCGTGCACGCGGCAAATATCATAAGCGCACCAAAGAGGCGTATCAAGCTATATCCTCCCACGCCGTAAGCTCAAGCGTAAGGCTTCGCGTGAGCCGTCCGTTCACACGCTCGCGCGCGATGCCAACGTACGCGGAAAACACGCGCCCGTCGTGAAGCATCCGTATATTCGGCCGCGCCGTAAGCTCACCCACACTCGCCGCGTGCGCACTTGCTATTATGGGCACGCCCGCGTTTACGGCGGAAAGCATCTGCCGCGCCTCGTCGGCGTCGCCTATTTCGTCGCATATAAGAAGCTCGGGCGAAAGCGTACGCGTGGCTATCTCAATCCCCTCGGCGCGTGAGTAACCGACGAGCGCGTCGCACAGCGTATATTCGAACATCTCGGGAACGTATATCTCGCCGCGCGTGTCGATTATTGCAACGCGGTGCGTTCTCGCGAGCCTTGACGCAATATCGCGCAGCAGCGTCGTTTTGCCAACGCCGGGCGGCGAATAGATAAGCGTCGAGCGTATCCGTCCCCCAACCACGCACTGCGCGAGCAGCTTGTCGCAAATCCCCCGTATCATATGCGGCACGCGTATGTTGAGCGAGGTTATCTCGCCGAGCGCACGTCCGTCGGCGGCAAGTCTGCCGCACACGCCGACGCGTATTCCGCCCTCTGCCATTATGTAGCCGCGGCGCATAGTTTCACCGTGCGCGTAAACGGAGCCTCGGCACAGCTTTACGACGCACTCCCGGATCTCGCGCTCGCCGACGCGGAAATCGAGCGCTATATTTTCCCCTCGGCAGGTAAGTGATACACGGCCGAGCGCCCGAAGGCGTATCTCGTTTATCTCATCGGGGCGGATACCAACGTCCTGCGCCGTTTGCACTATCACCGCGAGCAAGCCCTCGGGCAAACAGCGCGCTATCTCTTTTGGTACAAAATTTTCCATACTAATGTATACGGACAAGCAAGACGGAAAATGCATAAAAAAGAAAACTCCCATACGGGAGTTTTCATCTCCCTTTTACCTTTTGTGCTGATATAGGCTTATCCGTCAAACCCTTCGTCGATTGGACGGAACTCGACGTATCGGCTTCCACGGCAAGACTACTACCTCGCTTAAAATGAGCCACAGGGCGATTATAGCGGAAACAATGACAAAAGCGGAGGTTTAGCCCTCCGCTTTTCAATTTTTCAACTGACCGACATATTGGAATTTGTCGCTAACT
>JAZNBZ010000153.1:0-3053 GCA_045587285.1 Candidatus Flemingiibacterium sp.
GTTCAAAAGGGAGAGGGAGGGCGTGGCGCCTGAGCGCCCTCCCTCTCCCTTTTCGTCCTCCCCGAGCGCGAAGCGCGAGGACAAGCCGAGCGGTAGCCGTTCGTAGGCGGGACGTCGTGGGCGCCGTCCCCTACCGAGGTAGCGGTAGCCGCTCGCAGGCGCGTGTGATATTCATATCATCCCCACGCGTCAAAAAAATACCCCAAGAAAAATTTATAACCTACAGTCAAGAGATATTTTTCGAATATCCATTGACCTTGGCGAGAAAAGGTGATATAATTTTAATGTAACAAAATTTCGGGAGTATTCTCAAATGAAAAAAGAACAAAAGGTAATGATAAATATAAAATCCGCGCATTTTACGCCGAGCGAGGGCTACGTCAAGAATATCTCGCTCGTCGATCCGTTTGCCGCGGAGCTTTTCGACTCGGTTGACGCACAGCGCATCGACGTCGATTATACGGGCGTTATGACCACCCGCGACGGCAGACTCGTTATCCGCTACGACGAGTCCGAGCTTACGGGTATGCCCGGTGCGACCACAGAGGTGTCGTTTGCGCTCGATAATCCCGACATCGTTATGATGCAGCGCTCGGGTACTGTCAATACGTCGTTTTGCTTTTCGAGGGACGAGCGCATCGAGTGCGTGCAGGATACGGGCGAGCTTACGCTCTCGTTCGTTATAAGCACGGACGCGCTTCAGAACGCTATCGGCGAGGACGGCGGAGATTTAAAGATAAGCTACGGTATGGAGGTGCGCGGCAGCCTCGTACAGCGCTCGCTTATGCACCTTTCCGTTAGAGCGGTGTAAGGCTATGGCTAAAAAAACAGCGGCGGATACGTCGATAAAGCAAAAAATTACAGGCTCGGATTTCAGGAAAGAAATGAAAATACTGAAGCCCGGTGCGTTCCTCTTTTTTGGCGAGGAGAACTTTATGAAGCTGCGCGAGCTTCAGTCCCTTCGTACTCGCGTATGCGAGGACGAGAGCTTCGAGGCGTTCAACCATTTCGTTTTCACGCGCGACAATTACAGCGCGGACGCCGTTCACGCGGCGGTGCTGTCTATGCCGATGATGAGCGACTTCAAGCTTATCGAGCTTTACGAGATACCGTATGCCGAATACCGCAAAAAAGAGGATACGGAGGCACTTGAGGCGGTGCTCGAAGCCGCGAGCGAGAGCGACGATACTATTCTCATAATCTACACGACGGCGGAAAATTTCGACGAGGGCGACGCGAAAAGGCCGTCCGAGCTTTACAAGGCGTTCGCAAAGTACGCGACTCCCGTAGAGTTCGCGCACGAGAGTACACAGCGCATCGTCGTCTGGGTGCAGAAGCATTTTTCAGCAGAGGCGATAGTCGCCGAGCTGCCCGAGTGCACGCATCTCATAAACACGGTCGGACACGATATGACCACGCTTTCGGGCGAGATCGAAAAGCTCACGGCGTACCTTCACTACAAGGAGCGCGACAGACTGAATAAAGTTGACATTGACCTCATCTGTCCGCATAACAAGGAGATCGGCACGTTCGAGTTTGCCGATGCGATAATCGACGGCAACAACGATAAAGCGTTCTACATTCTCGCTGACTACAAATTGAAGGGCGAGCTTCCACATATTATTCTCGGCGGAATTATAAGAGTCTATACCGACCTTTTGGCGTTTAAGCTTTACGCCGAGGCGGGCGTTTCCTCCGATGACGCGGCGAAGCGTATCGGCGGCAATATGCACCCGTACGTTGCTAAAACGCGTATGGCAAAGGCAAAAACGTGTGAGCGTGCGGCGCTCGAGGAAATTATAAGGCTTTGCGCCGAAACGGACGAGGCTATAAAATCAAGTGCTGTTGATCAGTTCGTTTTACTTGAGCGTCTTATCGTCGGCGCATCGCAAATTAGAAGAAGGAAAGTTTTTTAAGTGACTGAAAAATTAAAGCTCGATATTCCGATTGCCGTCGAGGGCAAGTACGACAAGATAAAGGTGGACACCGTCGCCGACGCGCAGATAATCGTTACGGACGGCTTTGGCGTTTTCAAATCTGACGAAAAGGCGATGCTTATACGCCGTCTTGCAGAGCCGCGCGGAATTATCGTTTTGACCGACTCCGACGGCGCGGGACGCGTTATACGCAACTATTTCAACTCCATTTTGCCTAAGGATAAAATATACCACCTCTACACGCCCGAAATAGAGGGCAAGGAAAAGCGCAAAAAAACGCCGTCGAAGGCGGGCACGCTCGGCGTTGAGGGTATGGATGCTGAGCTCATACGCTCGCTTCTTGAGCCCTTTGCCGTTGGCGCAGAGGCAAAAAAATCCTCGCGCGAGCTTACCAAAACGGACTTTTTCGCGGACGGACTTTCGGGCGGCGAGGGTTCGGCTGACAAGCGCGCAAGGCTTTGCAGGTACTTGGGACTGCCCGTTTGTATGTCGGCAAACGCGCTTCTCGCGGCGATAAATATGCTTGGCGAGGCGGATAAATACGAGGAATTTTTAAAAAATGACGGACAAAATTAAAACGCTGTTTCTAAAATACCGCGAGGTCATTCTGTACCTTATTTTTGGCGTGCTGACGACGGTTGTCAGCTTCGCGTCGTACCGGGCACTTCTGTGGTGCGGTGTGCACTATATCGTAGCGCAGGTCGTGTCGTGGGCGGCGGCGGTGGCGTTCGCGTTCGTGACGAACAAGCTGTTCGTGTTCGGCGACAAGGCGTCCGACGGCGGTACGCTGTTTCGGCAGATATGGCAGTTCGTGAGAGTGCGGCTTGCGTCGGGCGTTCTCGAAACGGCGCTTCTTTGGGTGCTCGTTGACTTGCTTACGCTCGGCGAGGGAATCGCGAAGATACCTGTGGCGGTGATAACCGTCGTTGTCAACTATATTGCAAGCAAGCTGCTTGTTTTTCGGAAGCGGTAAACCGCTTCTATATGCTCGCGACCGCGTGCGGTCGCTCGGGAGGGGGAAACCAGCTCTCAAACGCCGATCAGGTTTCCCCCTCCACCCCTTTCCGCTCGGCTACAGCTGCTTGTGTGTTATAACACAGTCGAGGCAGCTGAGCC
>JAZNBZ010000154.1:0-6544 GCA_045587285.1 Candidatus Flemingiibacterium sp.
TATAACTACAAGATTACCGAGGGCGGAAAAGATTTTTCGGGCGGTCAGCGTCAAAGAATGGAAATCGCCCGCGTACTTGCTCAGGATCCCACGATTATTATTCTTGACGAAGCAACTTCAGCTCTTGATGCCAAAACCGAGTATGATGTTGTCAAATCCATCAAGGACAGAGGAATTACCTGTATCGTGGTTGCTCACCGCCTTTCTACCATTCGTGATTGTGACGAAATCATCGTTATGGATCACGGTAATGTAGTAGAGCGCGGTACGCACGATGAACTTTATGCTCTCGGCGGCTTCTATACGGAGCTCGTTTCGAGTGATTAAGGGGGTGCCGACATGGGATGGTTTGACGAACAAATAAGACTCAGAAAGCAAAACGATGACGCAGTATTCGAGGAAGCCTTTGTTGGAATGACAGATGCGGTTCTCGGCTCTAAAATGTCATCTGCGTTTACAACCAATGAAGCCAAAGCTCAAGGTGCAATTGAAGAAATACTAAAATTCTATAAGGTAAAACCGCGCGAGGTTCCCGATTCTATCAAGGGGCTGAACGACAGGTTGGAATATTTGCTCCGTCCACACGGCATTATGCGACGGAATATCAATTTTGAAAAAGGTTGGTATAAGGACAGTATCGGGGCCGTACTTGGTACGCGCAAGGATGATGGAAGTATTGTTGCGTTTATTCCTAAAGGGTTTTCCGGGTATGTTTATTTTGATGCCCCCACGGGCAAGTGGGTAAAGCTATCTAAAAAGACGGAAATGCTCTTTGAGGATGAAGGGATCTGCTTCTATAAGCCGTTCCCTCTGGCCAAGCTGACTGTAAGAACGCTGATGCGTTATATTTTGAATACGCTTTCTACAGCAGACTTTGTGTTGGTTATACTTGCAACCCTTGCGGTATCGCTCATTGGTTTGCTCTCCCCGAGGCTCAACAATCTCTTAATGGGTACGATTGTTGAAAGCGAAAGTATGCGGCTTCTCTTCGGCATTACGATCTTCATGGTCTGTGTGACGGTATCTTCATTGCTCATTCGAGCGGTCAAAACGTTGATTATGACGAGAATCAACACGAAGATGGATTTATCGGTACAGGCAGCGACGATGATGCGCGTGCTGTCACTTCCCGCAGATTTCTTTAAGCAGTACAGTGCAGGTGAGCTTTCCAGCAGAGCGCAATACATTCAGTCTCTTTGCTCAATGCTCGTTTCCACAGTGCTCAATACGGGACTTACCTCAATTTTCTCGCTGATATACATATCGCAGATTTTCAAGTATGCTCCTGCATTGGTCATTCCTGCATTACTTATCATTTTAGCCACCATCTTGTTTTCTCTGATTACGACATTCTATCAGATGAAGTATTCAAAAAAACAGATGGAAATTGCAGCCGAGGAAAGCGGTATGAGTTACGCTCTGATTACGGGCGTGCAGAAAATTAAGCTTTCCGGTGCTGAAAAAAGAGCCTATGCGAGATGGTCTAAGCTCTATGCAAAGCAGGTGGAGTTGGCATATAACCCGCCGATGTTTCTGCGTGCAAATGCGGCATTCAGTTCGATTATATCTCTCACAGGTGTTCTCGTGATGTATTTTATGGCGGTTCAGAGCGGCGTTTCGGTTGCCGATTACTACGCTTTTAATACCGCATACGGTATGGTTAGCGGTGCGTTTATGTCCCTTGCAGGCATTGCCACCACCATTGCTCAGTTTAAGCCTATTTTGGATATGGCAAAGCCGATTATGGATGCAGTTCCCGAGGTTTCCGAGGGCAAGCAGGTGATCGAACGCCTTTCCGGAGGCATCGAGATGAACAATGTATCCTTCCGTTACAATGATAATATGCCCCTCGTGATAGACAATCTCTCTCTCAAAATCCGTTCCGGTCAGTATGTGGCCATCGTCGGTGCTACAGGATGCGGTAAATCTACGCTGATGCGCATTATGCTTGGATTTGAAAAGCCTCAAAAGGGCGCCGTTTACTATGACGGAAAGGATCTAAACAGCATTGACCTGAAATCTCTCCGCCGCAAAATCGGTGTGGTGATGCAGAACGGCAAGCTGTTCCAGGGTGACATTTTCTCGAACATTACTATATCTGCGCCGCAGCTCTCTATGGATGAAGCATGGGAGGCGGCAGAGATGGCAGGTATCGCAGAGGATATCAGAAGAATGCCAATGGGAATGTACACCATTATTTCCGAGGGATCTGGCGGTGTTTCGGGCGGTCAGCGTCAGCGTTTGATGATTGCTCGTGCTATCGCGCCTAAGCCCAAGATTCTGATGTTCGATGAGGCAACGAGTGCTCTTGACAATCTCACGCAGAAAATCGTTTCCGATTCTCTCGACAAGCTGAAATGCACCCGTATCGTGATTGCACATCGCCTATCCACCATCAGACAATGTGACCGCATCATATATCTCGAAAAGGGTCAGATCGTTGAGGATGGCACCTATGATGAGCTGATTGCTAAGAACGGAAAATTTGCCGAACTCGTTGAAAGGCAGCGGCTTGATAATTGATTTTCAAATTTTGTGAGAATTTTATACCTTTTCCTTTGGTTGTATAACTCAGATGAAAGGTATAGACGGAAAGCGAGGAAATGCTTCATTATGAGGGTAAAAAAGATTATATGCCTCATCTTTACGATTCTAATGGTGTTGAGTTGTTTTGTCGGATGCGGAACAGGAAATGACGACAGGACTTATTCAACGCTTGATGAACTAAATGATGCTAAGATCGGAGTCGTGACGGGCACGGTTTTCAGTGTACTTGCGGATGAGTTGATCCCAAAAGCAGAAAAAATAGAATTTAACTCCGCATCGGATGCGTTGATGTCTCTTGATAACGGTAAGATCGACGCATTTCCTACCGATGAATCGCTTTATTATGCGATGCGGTGGGAAGGCAAAAATTACTCCATCGTTGAAGAACCGATGGCAGAAAGTGCATACGGAATGATTTTTGGAAAGGGTGCCAATCAGGATCTTCGTGCTGAAATAAATGCTTTCCTCTCAGATAACAAAGAGACTGTTGCCGCACTGGAGGCGAAATGGTTTTCCGAAAAAGAGCCGACCGAATTTATGTCGTATGATGATCTGACTGGCGAAAACGGAACCCTGCGCATTGGAGTATGCAGTTCTGTAAAGCCGTTTGTTTATATGAAAGACGGCAAGCTTTCGGGCTACGATATTGAAATTCTTATATCGTTTGCACGCGAATATGGGTACAGGCTTGACTTTGAGGACACTTTATTTGCAAGCGTCCTTACGGGCGTGTCGATGGGAACATACGATATCGGAGCATCAGGATTTTGTATCACAGAGGAACGCGCGGAAAACGTTGATTTCTCTGATGTATATCACACGGAAAATTTAGTAGCTCTCATCAAAGGAGCGGATGTCGGTCTTGAGCAGTTCACAAACGCCAATCTCGGTGTTGTGACCGGCTCTCTTTACGGCGGTTATTCGCGTGAGCAATTTCCCAATGCCACGATCAAAGAATTTAACAACTTTGCCGATGTTTTGATGGCACTCAAGCAAGGCAAGGTAAACGGTGCTATGTTTGACCGTCCGAATTTCAACTCATTTAAGCGGGATGACAGCGGTTTGTCCTGCATTACGGTTCCCGCGTATTCCGTGGAAATCGGTTTTGGTTTTCAAAAGAGCGATGATGGATATGAATTACAGGGGCAGATGAATGAGCTTCTTGCCGAACTTCGAGCTACGGGTGAGATAGAGCGTTTAATCGATAAGTGGTACGGAGAGACCGAACCGCAGGAGAAGATTCCGTTAAACGAACTGAACGGCAATGGAAAAAAACTAAAAGTATCGATTGATACGACAAGAAAGCCCTTTGTGTATATGTATGAGGGTGAGCCGGTTGGCTTTGAGGTTGAAGTTCTGTACCTCTTTTGCCAAAAGTACGGATACACGATTGAATTGTCCGATATATCCTTCGCTTCAAGCCTTGCGGGACTTGCGGTAGGTAAATACGATCTTGTTTGCGGTGGACTCTATATGACACCCGAACGCAAGGAAAGCGTAAATTTCAGTGACCCTTATATGGATGCTGAAGTCGTAATGGCAGTATATGAACGAAGCGGATTTGAAAACTTTTTTGCTTCGTTGAGCGAAAGTTTTCAAAAGACATTCATTCGCGAAAACCGTTGGAAATTGATTCTTGACGGCATTGTAACAACTGTACTTATCAGCTTCTTTGCAATCCTCGGCGGTACTGTGCTGGGCTTCCTTCTTTACCTTTCGGCAAGATCAAAATACAGGGTGATGTCAAAGATTACAAAGGCGATTGCCAAAGTGTATTCGAGACTGATTGCAGGAACGCCGACTCTGGTTATCTTGATGCTGCTTTTCTATGTAGTGTTCGGTCAGATTGATGTTGACGGAATTATCGTGGCGACTGTAGGCTTTGTTTTGATCTTCGGTTCCTTTGTTTACGGTCAGCTTGAACTTACCGTGGACGGTGTAGATAAGGGACAGACTGAGGCTGCGTATGCACTTGGTTATAGCCGTAACCGGACGTTCTTCCGCATTGTGCTTCCGCAGGCAATGAAGATGTTCATTCCTGCATATTCTTCTGAGATCATCGGACTGATCAAAGCTACGTCGGTTGTCGGTTATATTGCGGTAAACGACCTAACTAAAATGGGCGATATCATCCGCAGCAATACATACGAGGCTTTCTTCCCGTTGATTGCGGTTGCAGTTATTTATTTCCTAATCACTTGGGGAGCATCGGCTTTGCTAAACATTGTTCGTATCAAACTGGAACCTAAAAGAAGAAAGAGCAAAAACATTTTGAAAGGAGTCGTAAGATGATTCGTATCGAGCATTTGAGAAAAGAATATCCTAACGCCACTCCTTTAGCGGATGTGAATGTAACCATTAACAAAGGTGACGTTATTTCCATTATTGGGCCTTCCGGCACGGGAAAATCCACGCTCATCCGCTGCATCAATATGCTTGAGACTCCTACTTCGGGTGATATTTGGGTGGACGGTGTTCACATTACAGATAAGAAATGCGACATCAACAAGGTCAGACAAAAGATGGGTATGGTGTTCCAGTCATTCAACCTTTTCAACCATATGAATGTGATTGAAAATATTATGGCGGCTCCGATGGACCTCTTGAAAAGACCCAAGCAGCAAGCATACGACGAGGGAATGAAACTTCTCCGCATGGTAGGACTTGCGGATAAGGCGTTCAATTATCCGGATGAGCTTTCTGGCGGACAAAAGCAGCGTGTAGCGATTGCGAGAACACTGGCAATGGAGCCGGAAGTGATTTTATTTGACGAGCCTACATCAGCCCTGGATCCCACTATGGTTGGTGAAGTGCAGGCTGTCATTCGTGAGCTTGCTCGTCGGGGACTCACTATGATGATCGTTACCCATGAAATGCGCTTTGCTCGTGAGGTTGCTAATCGTGTGTTTTATATGGATGGAGGCGGCATTTACGAGGATGGTTCACCTGATGATATATTCGATCATCCCAAACGTGAAAGAACCATTCGCTTTATTAAGCACATCAAAGTGTTTGAGCACTTCATTGTCTCCAAGGACTTTGACTTTATTGGCTTGAATAGCGAGATCGAGGAATTTGGCAGACGAAATCAGATTTCACAGAAAGCCATTTACCGTGTGCAAACGATTTTTGAAGAGCTTTGTGTGCAGGTCATTCTTCCCGAACTTTCCGATGACTTTAAATTGCACATTGCCGTCGAATATTCGCAGGATGAAGAAGCCGTTACGATGCAAATCAAATATGACGGTGTACATCTTAACCCGATGAACTCCGATAATTTGCTTTCTCTGAAAATCGCTGAAAATGCAGCACAAAGCATTGAATACAAAGAGATAGACACGGATGATTTTACAAATCTCGTGATTGCGAAGATAAAATACTAAGAACGGAAAACTTGCGGAGCTCGTTGATAGGCTGCGGCTTGATACCTGATCTTAAATTTTTCGGGAAACTATACCTTTTCCCTTTTCAATCGTATAAATAGATGAAAAGGCAGTGTCATTTGGGAGAATGAATATGAACATGATCGGTAGAAAAAACAAAAAATCTAATGCCGCTTCAACAGCACTTCGTCTGATTTCGTTTGCATTGCTCGTTGCTTTTGCCGTATTGTGCGTCGTTTCCTGCGGTTCGGATAAGCGGAGTAAGGATATCTACATATTATTTACAAACGACGTGCATTGCGCGGCTGATGAAAACATTGGCTATGCCGGTCTTTCAGCATATAAGCAAGCACTTGAAGCAAAGAGCAAATATGTGACCCTTGTTGATGTGGGTGACGCTGTTCAGGGCGATTATGTCGGAACGGTTTCCAAAGGAGCTTTTTCCGTTGATCTGATGAACGCGGTAGGATACGATCTTGCGGTTCTCGGCAACCATGAATTTGATTACGGTATGGAGCAGCTTTCCTCTTTGATAAGCTCCTCAAACGCAAGCTATCTCGGATGCAATATTACGTATTCGGGATCCGGCAGTGACGTTGTTTCTCAGTTGAAGC
>JAZNBZ010000155.1:0-2668 GCA_045587285.1 Candidatus Flemingiibacterium sp.
GCCTTGGATGAAATCAAATCCGTCTTCCTTCTCCCTGCGAAGCAGGATTTCATCGCGTAAGCGATTTCACCCACTAAAGGTGGATTTCATCCGTCGAAGACGGATTTGACTGCGTGTTCTCCGTTAAGGATAACACGCTAACCCGAGAGGGCTTTTTTGTGCTTATTTAAGATACTCTGCCGCAGTTTCACAGGTACCCTTGAGTGCGCCGTCCTCGAACGGAACCTCAATGCCTGCAACCTCGCAAAGTCCGACGAAGGTCTTTTTGCCGCCCTCGCATACGAACTTGTAATAACGCTCCCACGCATCCTTGTAATCCTTCTGCGACATACTCCAGAAGTTAAGCGATACTGTCTGCGCAAGGCAGTAGTCGATGTAGTAGAAGGGATAGTGATAGATGTGAAGCTGTCTTTGCCAGGTGCGTCCGCTGCCGTAGAACTCCACGTCGCCAAACTGCATATACGGGCGGTACATAGCCTCGAGCTTTAACCATTCCTCGTGACGCTGTGCTGGAGTGAGGTCGGGGTTATCGTAAACGATATGCTGGAAGTGATCGACCATACAGCCGTACGGAATAAATACGAGAGCCGCTTCGAGGTGCATATACTTTGCTCTGTCGGTGTCGTCGCCGTAGAAAAGGTTAAGCCATTTCCAAGCGAAAAACTCCATCGACATCGAGTGGCACTCGCAGGACTCCATTGTGGGCTGTGCGGTGTCCATAAACTCGAAATCACGTGTGGTGTACGCCGCGAATGCGTGACCTGCCTCGTGAGTTAATACGTCAACGTCACCCGAGGTGCCATTGAAGTTTGAGAAGATGAACGGTGCCTTGTATTCGGGGAACTCGGTGCAGTAGCCGCCGACAGCCTTGCCTTCCTTGGCAACGAGGTCGAGAAGCTCGTTATCGTACATAAAGTTGATGAACTCCGCGGTCTCGGGCGACATCTCTTCGTACATACGCTTGCCTGCCGCCATTATGTCGTCGGGCGTGCCCATAGGCTTCGGGTTGCCCTCCTTAAAGCCGAACGGATCGTCGTAGATATACATTGTGTCGGGCGTAAGACCGATGCGCTCTGCCTGACGGCGCTTTAATTCCTTAACTATCGGTACGAGGTCGGTTACGACCTGGCGGCGGAAGTTCGCCACCATTTCGGGATTGTAGCAGTTTCTCGTCTGGCGAAGGTATGCAAGCTCGGTGAAGCTCTTAAAGCCGAGCTTCTTTGCGATTGCGGTACGAACCTTTACAAGCTCGTCGAAGATGCGGTCGAGCTCGTCTGCGTGCGACATATAGAAGTCGCTCTCAGCCTTGTACGCCGCGTGACGAACCTCGCGGTCGGAGTTTTCCTTGTATGCGCCGAGCTGGGAGATGTTGAGCGTTTTGCCGTCGAAGTCTATCTTTGCCGATGCAACGAGCTTCTGATACTCGCTGACGAGCTTATTCTCCTGACCAAGCTCCTCGATTATCTCGGGAGAGAAGGTCTTGAGGCTCATCTCAAGATTTACGAATGAAAGCTCGCCGATGACTGCCTCAAGCTCATTGCGGAAGGGAGAAGCGTAAAGCGCAAGCGCGAAATTCTGCGAGTGCTCCTGGAAAGCAGGGAGATTCGTGTCGTAGAATTCCTTTTCTGCGGCGTAGTATTCGTCGCGCGTGTCGATAGAGTTGCGAACGTGTACGAGCGAGATCATCGTCATTACGTGAACGCTGCCCTTTTCCTGCTCGCGTACCGCTTCGATAACGGTTTGTGCGTCCGTTGCATTTTTTACCTTTTCGGTGAGCGCATCGAGCTGCTTGCCAACTGCTTCGAGATCAATTCGCTCGTAGGGCATATCCTTGAATTTCATTGGTTTGTCCTCCGTTTAATATATGGATTTAAAGGGTAACGTCAATATAAAGTATAGCGTGGTCGTTCATCCACGGTGCAACAACGGTGTCAACCTTGTTTATTTTGATGTTGGGGCTTACAAGAATGTTATCACACGGAACGGGATCGGGGTGCGTTGTGGTGGGAAGGGTGTTAAGCACGCCCCATTTGCCTGCATTTGCAGGAATGAAGCCCGCTTCAACGAAAGGAACGAGATCCTCCGCGTAAGTAATGTTGCGACTGTTAGCCTTGCCGTCGGTGCAGTCGTTGGGATTGAAGTCGCCGATGATAATAGCGTGCTCAAATTTCTTCGCGAACTCGATTATCTGACGGAACTGCTCGCGGCGAGCCTTGTTGTCCGCCCAATCAACGTGTAGGTTTATAAACTGTACCGGTGTATCTCCGAGCATTATCTCGGCGGTAAGGAACCACGGGTGACGGTAGCATCTGCCATCGCTGTAGCGGTTGTCTGTTTCGGCGTAGTAAACGCGCTCAAGACCGCTTACGTCAAGGTCGGTGATGAACGCCTTGTAGTTGTAGTACCACGTTCCAAGACCTGCGTAGTTTTTGTACTTGTCGAACAGCACCTTGCGCACGGGTCTTCCGTTCGTTCTGCCGTAGAACGGAATATCCGTCTGGGTTGCCCAAACGTCAGCCCCTACCTCGTCCATTACGGCGCGAATGGCAGCGGCAGCCTCGTCGGAGCCCTCCTCCATACCCTCGCAGGTATAATCGCCAATATTGTAGTCGGCTATTCTGTATATCTTCTTGTTTTCCATAACGGTATCTCCTTTCGGCACGTTAGT
>JAZNBZ010000156.1:0-1616 GCA_045587285.1 Candidatus Flemingiibacterium sp.
GGTGAGCGGCGCGGACTCTCGCGCGAGCTGCTCGATGCGGCTGACACGGTTGTGCGCCTTGACTATGGGCGCGACTTCCCTGCTGCGCTTTCGGCGGCGTCTGCGGCGGCAGTGGCAGGCTTTGAGGTTTTAAGACAGAACAGATAAGACACCACGGGCGCTCGTTTGGGCGCCCTTATTTCCACCGAAGAAAGGATAATTATGACTACCTCACTCGTACTCGAAGGCGGCGGCATGCGCGGTGTCTACACCTGCGGCGTACTCGATTATTTTATGGACAAAGGCATCACTTTCCCGAAGATCTACGCCGTTTCGGCAGGCTCGGGACACGCGATGAGCTATGTGTCAAATCAGCGCGGACGCGCGGTAAGGGTTGGCACGGAGTTCGTGAACGATTGGCGGTATTGCAGTCTGCGAAGCCTTATTCTGACGGGCGACCTTTTCGGCGCGAGGTATATTTACGAAACGATACCGAGTAAAATTGACTTATACGACTACGACGCGTTTAACAAAAGCGGTATGCAGCTCATAGCCGTATGCTCGAACGTGGAAACGGGCGAGGCGGAGTATATCCCGATAGACGACGCGAAGGACGACATCCTCTACGTGCGCGCGTCGAGCTCACTTCCGCTCGTTTCGCGTATTGTTAAAACGCCGCGCGGCAGGTATCTCGACGGCGGCATATGCGACTCTATACCGATACGCCACGCTCTGACAAAATCGGATCGCGCGGTGGTCGTTCTGACACAGCCCGAGGGATACGTAAAGACTCCGTCATCGTCGCAGAAAATGATTGCAAAAGCGTACAAGAAATACCCGAAATTCGTCGAGGCGGCGGCGCGCCGTCACGAGGATTACAACGCATCCCTCGCGGCTATCGAAAAGGGTGTCGCCGAGGGGAAGGTTCTCGCGATACGCCCGTCGGCGCCCGTTGGGTTCGAGCGAATTGAGAAGGACAAGGCGAAGCTGCTCGCGCTCTACGAGCGTGGGTATGCCGACGCCGCGGCAAGCGGCGTTGAGGCGTTTCTTCGCGCGTGAATATGTAAGCGGACGTGGGAAACCACGTCCGTTTTTGTCCGCGCCGCGCTCTGCGGGCGAGGGGAAACGACCACCTGCTTTGCACGTGGGGAGGACGAAAAGGGAGAGGAGGAAGGTCGCTATTGCAGTTGGCGTAGCCAACTGCGCGAGTCGCAAGCGACATCGCCGCGCCACGCCCTCCTCCTCTCCCTTTTAAACCCTCTTCTCTACTCGGCTACGCCGCCTAAAAGAAGGCGGCGTGTGAAAAGGGCAACTTTGCGTGCGCGACGGTGCGCGATTCTAAGGCTAAGGGCGGTGCGTCGTGGCGCGCCGTTACATAGCGCGAGCGTATAGCGATGCGCGACGAAATGCGCCAATTTCCATTTCCGTTAGGAAATTGGCGCCGTTAAATAAGCACTCTGTGGTACGAAGCTTACGGAAGTACGACGTTCCGAGCTGGGGCGAGGTGATAAGGCTCCCTTTTACATATATTTGAGCCAAGAGGTGAAGGGGGATTAAAAGGGGGAGGAGGAGCTGTCGGCGACTGAGATAGTTCCTCCTCCCCCTTTTCGTCTCCCCGAGCGCGCAAGCGCGCGAGG
>JAZNBZ010000157.1:0-4359 GCA_045587285.1 Candidatus Flemingiibacterium sp.
CCCAACAACTGTTTTGCGGCTCGGCTTCGTTTTGCCACACTAATAACGCGAGTGGGTGGCGTGGCGCGGACGCTTCGCTGCGCGCCGAAACTTGCGCACGCAGCACACAAACATATCGCGCGGAGCGCACCGCACACAAACGCGTCGCGCCGAGCGTAGCAAGGCGCCCTACCGTATGCTAACTTTGGCGCACAGCGAAGCGTCTGCGCATAGGCACCCACTCCTAACGTGATTTCGCTATCGTACGATGACCGCTAAATGGTCGTTGGGGTGTCGGCACGGGTGCCGACGAGGTCCCCAACTGCCCGTGGCGCGGGACACGAAGCTCGAAGCGCAATCTTCGAGTGCGTATCGAGAGCACTAAATAGCAATTCCGCTTTCGCAAGCAAAAGTTGAGCGAAGCGTTGTATAAAGTTTTTGCGGAGCTTTTTTCAAAATGCGACCGTATTCCCAATACAAAAGGAGAAAAAATATGTTTAACACAATAACCCCCGAGCGCGCCGGAATATCCTCAAGAGTTGTACTTGAGACGTTAAAGGCGCTTGACAGCTACGGCTTTGCCACGCACAGCATCATTATGGCGCGCGGCAACGACATTTTCGCCGAGGGCTACTACAAGCCCTTCGACAAGGACTTTTTACACCGTATGTACTCGGTATCGAAAAGCTTCGTCGGCGTTGCTATCGGCTTCGCTATCGACGACGGACTTTTGTCGCTTGACGACAAGCTGACCGACTTTTTCCCCGAATATAAGAATGAAAACTTCGAGGGACTTCTCGGCGAATCCACCATCCGCGATATGCTCACGATGAGCTCGTCTATGCTCGTGCCGATACATTGGTTCGTTCAAAATGTGGACGACCGCACTGCGGTGTATTTCACCAAGAAGGGCGAGAAGATACCGGGCACGCTTTTCCGCTACGACTCGCCCGGCTCATTTATGCTCGGACACATCCTCGAGAACGTAACGGGCAAGGACTTTATGAGCTATATGCGCGAAAAGTGCCTTGACGACATCGGATTTTCGAAGGAATCCTACTGTCTCACGTGCCCCGGCGGACACGGTTGGGTTGACTCGGGCATTATGTGCACAACGCGCGACCTGCTCGCGTTTGCACGGTTCGTGCTCAACCTCGGCGAGTGGAACGGCAAGCAGTATTTGAGCCGCGAGTATATGAAGGACGCGACCTCGAAGCAGGTCTGCAACGACGTGGACGGCGTCGCACTTACGGGATATAGCGGCTACGGCTACGGCTATCAGATATGGAAAGCGCCGAACGACGGCTTCGCGTTCGTCGGTATGGGCGACCAGCACGTAATATGCGATCCGAAGAGCGATTTTATATTCGCGATCACGTCCGACAATCAGGGCTGCACCGAAAGAACCCGTACTATTTTCTATCACGAGATATACAACCGCATAATTCCGAGTCTTGGCGAGCCTATGGCAGAGGACGCCGAGGCAAAGGCAGAGCTTGACGCTTACCTCGCAACTCGCGAGCTTACCCACTTTAATAAAACCAAATTCGGCGCATTCGCCAAGGAGATCGAGAACGTAACCTACGAGCTCGGCGAAAACAAGATGGGTATCAAAAAGATCCGATTTAACTTCGACGGCGACAAGGGAACGTTCTCCTACACGAACGCGCAGGGCGACAAGGAGCTTACCTTCGGTATCGGCTACAACGAGTTCACCCTCTTCCCCGAGGACGGCTACTCCGACCTCGTAGCTGGCACGGTATGCCCCGGCAACAAGTACAGATGCGCTGTAAGTGCAGACTGGGCGGAAGAAAAGAAGCTTCGCCTTAAGGTGCAGGTCATCGACAAGTATTTCGGCAACGCCTGCTTTATCTTCAGCTTCAAGGACGAGCGCGTGAGCGTCAATATGGTAAAGCACGCAGAGGCGTTCCTCGAGGAGTACAACGGCTACGCGCAAGGTAAGGCGGTAAGGTGAAGGGATAAGAGTACGCGGCTTTCTTGAAAGAAAGCCTGGCAAAGAACTTCAAATTGGCTTCGCCGCGACAGAGGGTTTGGCTAAACTCGCACCCACGCTCTTGGTATCCGGGGACCTCGTCGGCACCCGTGCCGACACCCCTGAAACCGCGTAACCAACATCAAACAGCTTCACATTTTTGGCGTTTGCGCCAAAATGCGCGGACGCTTCGCTGCGCGCCATAGATTAGCAAGCGGTCGTCTGCATAAAAGCCTCGCCCTTTGGGAGAGGTGGCACGGCGAATGCCGTGACGGAGAGGGATCCCGTGCAAATACCAAATCACAAAAATAATAAAACGAAAGTGAGAAAATATTTATGAGATACGTAAACAACAAGGTAGAGGATCTAAAGATCGCTTACATCGGCGGCGGCTCGCGCGGCTGGGCGTGGGGACTTATGTCCGACCTCGCTATGGCTGACGACATTTCGGGTACCGTCTACCTCTACGACATCGACTACGAGGCGGCAAAGAACAACGAGGTTATCGGTAACAAGGTAAAGGACCTTCCCGACTCCAAGTCCGTTTGGAACTACAAGGCTACTAAAACCATCGGCGAAGCACTCACCGGCGCTAACTTCGTCGTAATTTCCATTCTCCCCGGTACGTTCAAGGAAATGGAGAGCGACGTACACACACCCGAAAAGTACGGCATCTATCAGTCCGTAGGCGACACAAGCGGCCCCGGTGGACTTATCAGAGCTCTTCGTACCGTTCCTATGTTCGAGGAGATCGCGCTCGCTATCAAGGAGTACTGCCCCGAGGCTTGGGTCATCAACTACACTAACCCGATGACCGTCTGCACCAGAACCCTCTACGCTACCTTCCCCGAGATCAAGGCGTTTGGCTGCTGCCACGAGGTGTTCGGCACGCAGAAGCTTCTCGTTCGCGCGCTTCAGGACATCTGCGGTATGCCCTTTATGCCGCGTGAGGAGATCAAGGTAAACGTACTCGGCGTAAACCACTTCACTTGGTTTGACAAGGCACAGTTCAGAGATATCGACCTCTTTGACGTTTACGAAAAGTTCTGCGACAAGTACGCAGAGAGCGGCTACACCGAGCCTGTTGACACTAACTGGCAGAACAAGATGTTCCCGAGCCACGAGAGAGTTAAGATGGACCTCTTTAAGCGCTTCGGTCTTATCGCGGCGGCAGGCGACAGACACCTCGCAGAGTTCTGCCCCGGCAAGTGGTACATCGAAAATCCCGAGAAGGTTGAAGAGTGGCAGTACAAGCTCACTCCCGTTTCCTTCCGATTCGAGGATCTCGAAAAGCGTCTTGCAAGAAGCAAGCGTCTGCTTTCGGGCGAGGAAGCGTTCGTTCTCAAGCCTACAGGTGAGGAAGGCGTTGAGCAGATGCGTGCGCTTCTCGGTCTGCGCGACCTTATAACCAACGTAAACATTCCGAACTACGGTCAGGTTACCAACCTTCCTATCGGTGCAGTCGTCGAAACCAACGCGACCTTCCGTACGAACGAGCTTGAGCCCGTATTCGTCGGCGATATTCCCTCGTCTATCTACCCGCTCATCTCGCGTATCTGCGGTCAGCAGGAGCTTACCGTTGAGGCGGCTATGGAGCGCGACCTTGAGAAGGCGTTCAAGGTATTCATCAACGATCCGCTCGTTCCGCTGTCCGTGGAAGATGCAAGAAAGCTCTTTAACGAAATGGTTGAAAATACCAAGAGCTACCTCGGCGATTACTTCGCGTAAAATCATAAATTCATAAGAAAGGTATCCCTCCCTTTTTGAGGGAGGGACTATTGTATTATTATGAAAAAATATCTTCTCCCCGAATCGTACAACGCCTATAAGGCAAACCTTCACTGCCACACCGAATGCTCGGACGGTAATATTCCTGCCGCCGAAATGAAGAAGAAGTACGTAGATCGCGGATTTCAGATAGTGGCCTTCACCGACCACGACGTGCTTGTTGACCACTCTTACCTCAACGACGAGAACTTTTTAACCATTCTCGGCTTTGAAATGGACAACACAGAGCCTTTAAACGAGGACAAAAGCAACCTCGGCAACCGCAAAAACCTTCATATGAACTGTTTTGCAAAGAGCCCGGATGCACGTCAGCCGTATTTCTACCGCACACAGTTCGTTGAGCAGTACAAGGGCGAGTTTCTTGAAAAGTACAAGGATCTCATCCGCTTTGATCCTAACGATCCCGGTCGTGAGCGCGTGTATAGCTTCGAGTGCATCAACGCTATGATAAGGGAAGCAAACGATATGGGCTTCCTCGTGACGCTCAACCACCCCGTATGGTCGCGTCAGAACTACAACGACTATATGAACTACGAGGGACTTTCCGCCGTTGAAATGTTCAACTACGGCGGTATTTCCGCAGGCTACCTCGACTACGC
>JAZNBZ010000158.1:0-2097 GCA_045587285.1 Candidatus Flemingiibacterium sp.
TCCCCCTTTTCGTCTCCCCGAGCGCGCAGAGCGCGCGAGGTCAAGCCGAGCGGTACGCGCTCGTAGGCGACCACCGAGGACGCCACCCCCTACAAGGGGCGAAACCCCGCGCAGAGCGCGCGCCGCCGCCCCGAACACCAAAGAAATTTCCAAAACCCCTTGACAAAACAGAGGCGTTATGGTATAATACCTCTGTTGACAAAAAACGCTGGTGTGGCTCAATGGCAGAGCAGCTGATTTGTAATCAGCAGGTTGATGGTTCGACTCCGTTCACCAGCTCCATATGGGAGCGTTCCCGAGCGGCCAAAGGGGGCAGACTGTAAATCTGTTGTCAGTGACTTCGGTGGTCCGAATCCACCCGCTCCCACCAAAACCTCGTCGCTACGACGAGGTTTTTTATTAGAAGATCACGCGCATCTGCGCGAGAAAGGACGTGCGGCTTATATGAAGGTCGGTATTGTTTTGTCGGGCGGATTTGCTAAAGGCGCATATCAGGTCGGTGCACTTCGCGCGATAAGCGAATTTATCCCGTTTGCCGACATCGCAGGTGTAAGCGCGGCGTCCATAGGCGCTCCGAACGCATACGCATTTGCTACAGGTAAGCTTGACCTTATCGAAAAAATGTGGCACACCGTATGCGACACGGACAGCAGGCTTTTTATAACGAGCCTTCTCCGCTCGTCACTTTTGCAGCAGAATATAAAGGGGCTTTACAGCGAGAACGATAAGATAAGCGTCCCGCTGTATGTGCCGTATCTTGAGGTGACGAATATCTCTAACCTCTCCGTTACGTATAAGGACCTCTCTAAGGTATCCCCCGAAAAGCTGCCGAGATACTTAAAGGCAAGTATCGCCTTTCCGCTTTACAATAAGGCGGTGAAGATAGGCGAGCGATGCTTCTTCGACGGCGCAATTATCGACAACATCCCCGTTTATCCCCTTCTCGAGCACGAGCTTGATTACATTATCTGCCTCTATTTCGACGACGTTGGATACAAGTTCGAGGACAAGCGCTTCGACGATAAGGTCATCAAGATCATCTTCCCAAATTCCAAGAGCGTGAGAAGTGCGCTGCTCGTTGAGCCCAACGATATCGACAATATGCTCTCGGAGGGCTACGAGCGAACGATGTATATTTTGCGCTCGATATTCGCAAACGGTCACGAGGATCTCGATTTCATTTACCGTGCGATCGGCATCCACAATAAGCACATAGGCTCGCCCAAGCTTCGTATTACGGGCGATATCGTCGTAGCAAACGTCAATAAGGCGCTGTCAATGTTCTTAAAGCGTAAAAATATAACGTAAACAAAATTTCAAGGAGGAAATTACTATGAAAACAATCAAGGCTACCCCTCTTACCAAGGAAGCGTTCGCGCCCTTCGGACAGTACTACACTATGAGCGCGCCCGACGGCTACGCGCTGTGCGGCGAGCTTCACAGCTTCTATCCCGACAGAGTAGTGGCGGACAGCAATCACCGCGTCGGCTACTCGCCCATCGTCGTAAAGAAGCCCGAGAGAATGATTATCACCCAGCAGGAGTATCACACCACCACGTGGGAGATGATCCTTCCGCTTGACGACGATATGATACTGCACGTTGCTCCTGCATCGGCAGGCGCTGTCGTTACCGACCTTGCAAAGGCGTTTATCGTGCCGAAGAACACGCTTATCAAGATGAACGCGGCTATCTGGCACCTTGCACCGCTTCCTGCAAGCAAGGACGCTCTCACCGCGATGATCATTCTTCCCGAATGCACGTACGCAAACGACTGCACCGTGGTTGACCTGAAGCCCGAGGAGCAGTTTGAAATCGTTATGTAATATATTTCGAAAGCCGTCCGAGAGGACGGCTTTCGTTTTGTCCTCGCGCACTTTGCGAATGGCTTTCACCGTCTCCGTAGGGGACGGCGCCCACGACGTCCCGCCTACGAACGGCTACCGCTCGCTTTGTCCTCGCGCTTCGCGCTCGGGGAAACGAAAAGGGAGAGGGAGGGCGCTCAGGCGCCACGCCCTCCCTCTCCCTTTTGAACCCTCTCCTACTCGGCTCAAATATATGTAAAAGGGAGCCTTATCACCTCGCCCCAGCTCGGAAC
>JAZNBZ010000159.1:0-6857 GCA_045587285.1 Candidatus Flemingiibacterium sp.
CAAAGCGAAGAATATACCGCCGACACTCCGCTCAGAGGAGGCGACAGAAACGATTCCTACCGTGCAGATCAGCCGGGAGGAATGGGTGCGCCTGATGGAAGCGATGCAACGGTTGATCGTGCTGTCAGCCGATTTGAAGGAGCAGAGAGCGAGCTTGAAGCAGGAGGCGGACGAGTACACCCAAGAGATGATGAAGGCGGCACAGGAGCAAACACGGGCGGCGAAAGCGGCGATCAAAGAGATATCGACGGAAGCTATGAAACAGGTTGGGAGAGCGAGCGAGAAAGCCTCAGAGGTGATCGATCGACGCATCATCCGGGACGAGGCGATATGGTGGCTCAGGCTGGCGCTCACAGCACTGCCGACGATATTAGTCTTGCTGTTATGGGCGTGCGTGGGCTTCACGACCTTGGGAACGTAATCGAAAACGGTGAGGAATCCGAGGAAGAAAAGCGTGGGCGCGAAGCGAGAAATGCAGGCTCTGCGATTGGTGCTGTCGTTGGTATCGCGGCGGGACTTGCGATGAATGCAACGGGTAAACACAATGAAAGTGACGAAAATCCGAACAACGACGAAGATGTTGACGATATATATGATGAATATGAAGATGAAGATGTCGATTTTGATATTACTATGTAAAGGAGAACTATGACACTAAGCGAATTAAAAGATAGGATTATTGCAATTCTCACGGACAAGCGCTCATCCTTACTCACCGGCGATGAGCTTGAAAAATATAAGCTGGAGCAACGAGAGTTAAAACAGAAAGAGGGCGAGCAAATAGCTGAAGAAAATGAAACACTCGCCCATTGGTTTGCGCGAGATGAATACAAAAATGCTTCTCCACTAAAAAAGCTACTTCTTCACCTTGAGTATGTCCTTCGTGACAAGCACGGTGAGTGTGATTTGCCACCGAGTTTAATTATGGAAATCGCTCGCTGTCTTCTGCCGGACATTCTTGCTTACTGTCAGTCCGAGGAAGGCAAGAAGGAATTTGAGGAGTGGAAGGCAGAACAGGAACGAAATAAAAAACGGGTAACGAAACCAACCCAATAGGACAACCAATGGTCAAACTTTATATCGCTTAAACAAAAACGGCGCTACCGTGAAGATAGCGCCGTCTGGCTTGTAGATATAATTTTAAGCGTAATTATTATATTAGATATTAAAATACCTTCGGCATTAAATGTGTAATAATTAACTCCATCAATTAATTTCAGAGTCATCTTTGGTTGTGTATACTTGCCTCTCGTATGGGGTTTCATATGGTTCTATTCCGCAGAACATACAATCCAAATAGTAAACCGAGTGCTCTGATATTAGTGATTCTATTGATTTAGTGTCTTCACTCAAGATACTCATATCATAATTGAATGCTGTTTCTAAAATACTTTCGCTACTGTTTGCAACTACTTTGTTTGCTTCAATAGCAAGAAGTTCTTTTGGAGATATTTCTGCAATCTTCATAAGTTCAATAATGCTATGTTTCCTAAAATTGAGCGACTCACCACTTTTCTCACATATAAGTGCAACCACATCCATTTTCAATTCATTTAGATTAGACCATTTTATTTTTTCGAGTTCCTTATCGGAATCAAATGTTCTATAATAAGCATCAACTTCATCTGCAGTTCCACTATAAAGTAAATCAATAGGATAGTCACATCTCATTGTCTGCTCATTGTACAACTCAATAAAAATGTTTTTAGGGATTTTGAAATACTCTATAAACCCGTATATATTTGCAGTTGAACTAGGGCAGCCCTCATCAGTTATATTTTTTGTCACGCTTGCAAGCCACTCAGCTACCGCACCACTATCTCCGACATAATTTACAAGAGAACTTGGTATTGAATGATACTCAATGCCATGCACTTGACACCCTGTACTTCCACCATTGCCAGAATTGTTATTCATATCGTCTTGCATATTATTATTTTCATTCTCTTGCACATATACATTGCCATCCATTACATCTGGATCTCCTAAAAAATCGTCATGTATATTGTTTGAACATGATGCCAAAAAAAGCACTGCCAAAAAAACAACTATATATTTTTTCATATTTATTCCCCCCCTAAAACTTAATTTATATATGCTAACGGATCAAGAAACGTTTCAATCTGTGAAGCGTTCCACGTGTAAATATCATTTATGGGCACCGTTTTGCTAACCCATAGTGCGTTACTAGTCCCAAGAGATAGGTGCAAATGTGTACCTGTTGAATATGTTCCCGTATTACCCGCTTTACCTAGAATTGCACCACTGGCAACAGTTCCACCTTCAACAACACTACTATCGATTGAAGAAAGATGCATATATGTTGCGTATAATCCATTATTGTACAACTGAACTGTGTTTCCTGTATCCGTTCTCAATTCAGCTGTTACCACATTCGATGTACTCTTAAATACATTATATAATGTCGTGTTAGTAGTTACATTATGTGAAATGTCAACTCCTTGATGAAATTCCAACCTTGAACTCGTATCATACCTCCAACCAAAATTAAAAGGTTTTTTTACATTCATATATGTGTGAGGGCAAAGACGATTATATTCGTCGCATACATCTGTACATGCGGATAATCCACTATTGTGAACCCAACAATTAGCTGTAGTGTATCCACTAATTGGATCATTTAATTGAATTGTTTGGCGATTGTTCAATGTCACCTCATTGCATGTGGTTGATGTTGAAATAAAAGTACTGATTGACTTCGAGGCATAATCATTAGCAACTACATTAACACCATATGTACCATTTGTGGATAACCCTGTAATTATAGCGTAACCATAAGAATCGGTTGTTACTGCAGTTTGAGGGTACATTGGGGAAGTATACTTTTGGCGATATACATAAACTACAGCATTCGATATAGGATTGCCAGATACATCAGTAACGTGTACACCTATAGCACCGCTTGGAATGGTCGGAGGATCAGGATATAATTTCACCCTCAACCAATATTTACTTGATGTATTGTAAGAAACATATCCAACTAAATATATGTAATAGTCAGTATTAGCTTCAACATCAATAGTGATTAATTCCTGTGATGTACCGGCATTACAAGAATATTCAATGAAATTTAGGTCGCTGTCATATACAGCAATATCATAATTACAATTTGCTGGGATATTTCCTAACCAAAAATTAGCCGTTCCCGAGTAATCAAAGGACACAACCCAAAAATCTTTATCGTTATACGAGGATACAAGTCCATAATTATCGTAATCGTCATAAGTACGATTTGCAGTAGTATATGAATCATTAGGCTCGCTTTCTTGAATCGTTCTTGCAGATCTTGTAACATTTGAGGAGCTAAAACCGGATTCAAGTGGTGCTTCATTATTCATACTATTACCGTATGCTACATTTCCGGAATTGTCGATCTCAAATTCGAAATAACTATAGTGCTTACTCCCGGACTGCTCATAATCGATTGATACCGCATATGTTTCGTTTAAGATGAACGAATATTTCCCATTTATCGGACTGACGGTTTCAATATTGGATCTCGATACTACTACATTATAATCCGATGCCGTGCCAGCAATTGTTGCTTCGGCATACTCACCGTTGATGTCAAGTACATCGACAGCAAATTTTTTGCCGACAACATTATCTTGTGCGGAAATACTGTTACCATTGTCGGTATTGATTTTTTCGCTACCTAAATTAGTAGCCGAGACGGTTGTGGAGAAAATCGCCCCGAGCAATATCAGTGCAATGAATCGTATGTTTTTTCTCATAATTATTTCGCTTCCTTAATCAATTATTAGTTAAATGTTAGTATTATTACTGCGAGTTCGCATAGGTCGCTATAACGACTTCAGAACGAAAAAATCCTACGGACAGATTTCAGTTCTGGAAACGGTATCCGATTCGCTACCTCCGCTGGTACCATATGCAGTTACATCCGCAACTGCTTTGTATGTAACGCCACTTTCCGCATCGAAATCAAGATCAAGGTTGAGCATGCGTGTTGAAGAACCGCTGATACTGTCAACATAAATCCAGCTTGTACCAACTTTTTTATAAACAGTTAGTGTTGCCTCAATTGATTTTGTTACTAATGCGATACGATCAACATCGAGTTTTGCTGTACCACTACTTCCAGAAAATTCGATATTAACATCAATACGATTCATATATGCCCAATTAGGAGCTATAATATCTCCTGGGTCAATTACAGCGGCACAGACGTTCAGTGATAATGTGGTGATTATTACGGCTGCCAATAAGATGGTAATGATTTTTTTCATAATAAATACTCCTTTAATTTTTTATAGTTGTGGGTATGCGAGATTCAGTGTAATCCGATCCATCACTCCTTCCATATTTCTCTACACACTTACTAAACGTAATATTTTTAAAAAACTTACGCTGTTATAGTAAAAATAATCAAGTTTAGCATGATGCCTATTTTGGTTACATAAAAATGTACAAAACAACAAAAAGACGGCACACAATAGTATGCCGTCTTTCTATGTTATTCTGCTTTGTCTACAGTTATTAGATTTTCTGCCAGGACAACCAATTCATTGAGTGGAATGTTCCCGCTTATCCAATATGCATATTCGCTATCGTGCCATAGAAGCCCATTTACTTCAATGCCTTCAGTGGTGAATGAAGTAGAAATTCCATCATAGTCACCCACTTTTATATCTCTCATTTCGGTATTATTGTTTGACAACCATGTTTCAAAGTTGTCGAGCAATTGTTGCCTATATGTAATAATTATTGTTGCATCAAATTTTTCGTATTCCAAAAGAAGAGTTTTTTCATCTTTTCGTTCTTCATATCTAGTGAACTCATCTCCTAAAACTGGTTCTTTATATTCAAGTATCCTGTCGGGTACAGCAATTTCGCTGGTAGTTTCATATTTTACGAATATACTGTTTTCATACCATTCGATAATAGCATTCCACAATGCTGTTCTGACAGCTTCTACACTCATTACAGCAGCAAAGCTTAACGATACCACAATCAACACCGCCGCTGCGATGCGCTTCATCATTTCAAAAGTAGGGCGGTATGTGATATGTTTTTCGTGGTATGTGCGTTCGCGATTGATTCGTCTGTAAATTTTATTCTTTTCTTTCTGTGAAAGTTCTACAGAGGAATTGGCAGAACTATAATCATCAACTTCCTTTAACTGTACATATGGCATTGCGGAATATAGCAACAGATCCATTGCATCAATCTTTGATGAGTTATCCACGTAAATCATCTCCTATCGTTTCACGAAGTTTATCTTTGGCTCTGCTGATTCTTGCATTTACAGCATTTTCAGTAATGCCAAGTATGTCGCCGATATCCTTCGCGCTAAAATTATAGTAGTATTTAAGTATTATTACCTCTCGTTGCGCGTCCGGCAACAGATCTATGTGCGCGCCTATCTGTTTTGAAATCGATTGATTTATAAAAACTTCTTCGGGACCATCAGACGAATCGGGTATTTCATACTCATATTCCTCCCCATCTTCTTCGTAGCATAAGGAAATAGGATTTATACGCCGCTTCTTTCTTCTTAAAAAATCCTTTGAAGTGTTCTTAGTATATATAACGATCAAAGCGATGATTTCATTACGCTTGAGTCCACGAAATTTATCAATTTTTTTATAAATTTTAAGAAATGTTTCTTGAACTAAGTCCTTTGCGTCTTCTTTGTCACATACAAAGCCATACGCAATTTGGTACACTCGATTTGCGTGTTCGGTAAATAGTGCTTCAAAAAAGTCGCCGTTGATTGGGTCGAGCGCGGCAATTAGGCTGAGTAAAAGTATTGTATTGCGCCTTCTTTCATGATAAATTAAAAAATTATGATGTATATATTTTACCATATTTTCTTGAATATTGCAATAAGCATAAATCAATAAAACCTTCACTGTGAAGTCTAGATTTTATATATCGCAGCTTTCTTGCAGCTTATTCCGGAGCAATCATATCCGTAGTCATGGTTAATATATCGAGCGAAATTTTCTCAAGTGTCCTTTGTCTTCCCTTGTCAAACGCTTACAAATGACGATCTAAGCTACAACTGTGCTGTCTGATTATATTAAAAATTCAGCCCAAGCGTATTGTATTGAGATCGATTTATGTCATACATATGAGCAAGTTAAACATAAAAAAGGCAAATCCGAACTATTTCCTTTATCGGAATTGGTTCGGATTTGCCCTATTTTGTAGACATTACACTGCGATTTCATAAATAAACAAGAAATCCGAAACCATCGCCGATTGGCAATAATTTCGGATTTCTCTCTTTTGGCTCCCCCTGCTGGGCTTGAACCAGCGACATCATGATTAACAGTCATGCGCTCTACCGACTGAGCTAAGGAGGAAAATATAGATAAAGAAAATGGAACTATCAAAGAAAGTGTGCGCATGACGGAACAGTCATGCTTGCTTCCTAAAACATAGTCGCCTCGCGCGCCTCGTAAACTCGGCTTCCGACGCTCCTTGTTTTAGTGATCTCGCTTCACAAAAGGATTATCAATCCTTTTGTTTGCTCGCCTACCGACTGAGCTAAGGAGGAATATATAGAATAAAGAAAATGGACCTATCAGAGAAACGTGCGCATGGCGGAACAGTCATGCTTGCTTCCTAAAACATAGTCGCCTCGCGCGCCTCGTAAACTCGGCTTCCGATGCTCCTTGTTTTAGTGATCTCGCTTCACAAAAGGATTATCAATCCTTTTGTTTGCTCGCCTACCGACTGAGCTAAGGAGGAAAATGTAATTAGGAGAAAAGAAGTTGGCGTTGACCTATTTTCCCAAGCCGCTTCCAGCTAAGTATTTTCGGCACTGTTGAGCTTAACTTCCGTGTTCGGAATGGGAACGGGTGGACCCT